>JAYURB010000444.1:0-6632 GCA_043756425.1 Bacteroidota bacterium | reverse complement strand
ATAAACCATCGGCTGTAGCTGCTTCGAAAAAAGCATTTATAGTAACCCGCTTTGCTGATTTAGGATTCCTGGCCGGCATATTAGTATTATCATATTATTCAGAAACGCTCGATTTCAATACACTCATAGCGCGTTATACCGATCCTGCCTCCCAACAGCTTCAGGCTGCTTTAAGCTCATCCTTTATGGGGATATCCGCTTTGACATGGGGATTAGTACTTGTCTTTATTGGTGGAGCCGGTAAATCAGCCATGTTTCCGCTGCATATATGGCTTCCTGATGCCATGGAGGGTCCTACACCTGTATCTGCTCTAATTCATGCTGCTACCATGGTTGTTGCAGGAGTATACCTTGTGGCACGTCTATTCCCGGTTTTTGCAATTTCCGGTGCGGCTGCTCTCGATGTTGTAGCAGTTGTTGGAATTATTTCTTCGGCTTTTGCTGCCATAATTGCTTGTACACAAACAGACATAAAACGTATTCTGGCATTTTCAACAATGTCTCAGATTGGTTTTATGATGTTTGCTTTAGGTGTTTCCGGATACGGCGGCGAAAACGGACTTGGCTATACAGCGTCAATGTTTCATTTATTTACGCATGCTTTTTTCAAAGCTCTTTTATTTCTCGGAGCAGGAGTTGTTATTCATTACATACACAGTAATGAAATTACTGATATGGGCGGATTGAGAAAGAAATTAAAAGTTACACATTTGACATTTCTAATTGCTTGTCTGGCTATTTCAGGTATTCCTCCTTTCTCCGGATTTTTTAGTAAGGAAGAAATATTGTTGGCAGCATTTCATTCCAATAAAATAATTTTCTGGATTGCTGTCTTCACTTCAGGGCTTACGGCATTTTATATGTTCAGATTATTCTTTTATGTCTTTTATCGTAAGGAAGAAAATCATTCACACGGGCACGGTCACGAGGGAAGTGTAGGCATGTTGCTGCCTTTGGTCTTGCTTTCAATTGGCGCTATTGCAGCCGGATTTATTCCTTTCGGAAAATTTATAAGTTCTGATCTTTCTCCTCTTGAATCGCATGTTGATTTATCGTTTTCAGCATTGCCGGTTGGATTATCCATAGTCGGTATTTTACTCTCCTATTTCTTTTTCAAAAAGGAAAATCCTGCTGCGATAAAATGGTCAGAACAATTGGGCGGATTTTTCAGAGCTGCCAAACAGAAATTTTATATCGATGAAATTTATCTTTTTATAACTAAAAAAATAGTTTTCCGTCTTATTGCAGTACCTGCAGCCTGGATCGATAAAAATATTGTTGATGGATTTATGAATTTACTTGGCAGGATAACAGAATTGTTTTCAATTACCACTGCCGGATATCAATCGGGTAAACTTCAGTCTTATGCCGCCTGGATGTTGGGTGGTGTTCTTGCCTTGCTTCTTATGATAATGTATATGTACCAAACCGCAATTTGATTTTCGTATGAACCTAAGCCTCTTGCTTATTTTACCGCTTCTGACCGCACTGGCCGTTTTGCTTGCAAAGCCCGTATCGGCGCGTATGGCAGCACTTGCAGGTTCTGCATTGCAATTAGTGCTTGCTTGTATATTACTATTTAAGTTTATAGCGGAGCGTGCTATTAATCCCGGCGATGGTTTTTTATTCCAGTCCAGTTACAGTTGGTTTAAAACATTACATATTGAATTTTACACCGGAATTGATGGAATTTCCATTGCCATGATTTTATTAACGGCACTGGTAGTTTTTGCCGGTGTACTTATTTCCTGGAATGTAGAAAAAATGAGAAAGGAGTTTTTCTTTCTTCTTATCCTTCTAAGTGCGGGAGCCTATGGCTTTTTTATTTCACTGGATTTATTCAGTATGTTTTTCTTTCTGGAAGTTGCCGTCATTCCTAAATATCTTTTAATTGGTATATGGGGAAGCGGAAGAAAAGAATACAGTGCCAACAAACTCGCACTTATGTTAATGGGAGGATCGGCATTGGTTCTTGTCGGTCTGTTGGGAGTTTATTTTAATACTGCAAATCATAATCCCTCCTTTAACTTATTGAACCTGCATTCTCAAACATTGCCTTTCGAATTACAAAAGGTATTTTTCCCTTTATTATTCGTAGGCTTTGGAATATTTACTGCCATATTTCCATTCCATACCTGGGTTCCTGACGGACATTCATCGGCACCAACTGCGGCTTCCATGTTTTTAGCAGGTATTTCCATGAAGCTGGGTGGTTACGGATGTTTGCGGGTTGCTGTTTATCTCATGCCTGAAGCAGCTCATTATTATTCAGGAGCTATCGTTGTGCTTTCTGCCATTGCCATTCTTTACGGCGCTTTTGCAACCATGATGCAAACGGATCTAAAATACATGAATGCTTATTCTTCCGTCAGTCATTGCGGTTTTGTTTTATTGGGTATTGGTATGATGACGACAGCTTCCGTACATGGCGCAGTTTTGCAAATGGTTTCACATGGATTAATGACAGCCTTATTCTTTGCTGTTATTGGAATGATTTACGAACGCACCCATACCCGGCAGGTTCGTGAGCTTGGCGGATTGATGAAAGTAATGCCCTTTATCAGTTCAATATTTTTTATTGCCGGTTTATGTTCTCTTGGACTTCCCGGTTTAAGCGGTTTCATAGCAGAAATGAACGTTTTTGTGGGTTCCTGGCAGCGTGTTGAAACATTTTACCGCATTGCAACAGTTATCGCTTGTATGTCAATTGTAGTTACGGCTGTATATATCCTCCGTGCCACCGGAACATCGTTGATGGGACCGATGAAAAATAAAGACTATTTGAATTTATCGGATGCTCATTGGAATGAAAGACTTGCTTCCGGAGTATTAATTTTTGGCATTTTGATAATTGGAATAACACCATTTATTGTAAACGACATAATTTATCCATCGACACAGCAGTTGATGTTAAACATTCAAAGTATTTTGCCTTAAGAGTTATGGAGATAGTATTCCTGATGAAACATGAGTTATTGTTGGTGCTTTTAATGGCCTTGATGCTTATTGTGCGTATTTCTGAGGAAGAGCCCGACAATGCTTCCTGGATTCGCATGTTTAATGTGATGTTTTTTCTAAATTGTATTGCCGGATGGATTTCTAATCGAACCGGAGCCGCTTTTAGCAATATGTTTGTCAACAATGAAATACTGGCCTTCGAAAAAAATATTTTAAATACAGGCACATTTATTATTTGCCTTTTTTCTTCCGGATGGCTTTTAAAGCAAAGGCACATTGCTGAATTTTATTTGCTATTGATAACAGCATTATTGGGAATGTTTTTCATGCTATCCTCAGGAAACCTTTTGATGTTTTACCTTGCAGTTGAAATGTCAGCAATACCGGTTGCAGCATTATGCAATTTTAACCATAACGAAAGAAGGTCAAGCGAAGCAGCGATGAAAATGATATTTTCTTCCGCTTTTTCTTCCTGCCTCATGCTGCTGGGAATTTCATTTCTATACGGCGCAACAGGTTCACTTGATTTTTCGGAATTAGGAGCTGCCGGAACTTCTCCTTTATTTCTCACCGGATTTATTTTATTCTTTTCAGGATTAATTTTCAAATTATCTGTAGTTCCATTTCATTTCTGGACTGCTGATGTATATGAAGGTTCACCAATAGCAGTTACTGCATTTCTTTCAGTCATTAGTAAAGGAGCAATGGTTTTTGTTTTTGCTTCTTTATTGTATAAGGTATTTCCTGCATTACAGCATGAATGGTATACATTACTTTGCATATTCAGTGTAATAACCATGGTAGTAGGAAACCTTTTCGCGATTCGTCAGGACAACATGAAACGCTTTCTTGCTTTTTCCTCCATTACGCAGGTGGGCTTTATTCTGATTGGAATTTCCGGTAATATGCAGGATGGTATAACTTCTTCAATATATTTTATCCTCATTTACCTTTTTTCCAACCTCGCTGCTTTTGCAATTGTATCAAGGATTTCAGAGGTGTCGGGAAGAGAAGAAATTTCACAATACACGGGATTGTATAAGACAAATCCGGTATTATCCTGGATATTAGCAGTGGCTTTATTTTCATTAGCCGGCATACCGCCCACAGCAGGGTTTTTCGGTAAAATATTTTTGTTGACCTCAGGCGCTTCTACCGGAAACTTTATTCTAATTACGGTTGCTGCATTGAATATGATTGTATCTCTTTATTATTATTTAAGAGTTATACGTGCAGTATTTATGGAAAATTCCGATGATTCTATTTCGCCGGTGACAACCGGTTTCGTTTTTAAAATTGCTATATTCATTTGCATATCCGGCATTTTGCTTACCGGATTTTTCGGTTCCGTTTACCAGTATATCTATTCATTAAGCACAGGAATATAATATGGGAATAAACCAGAATCACCTTTTTGAAGATCTCGAAGGTATTAAATGCGCCGTCGTAGAGAAGAATGCATCTCAGGATCGTATAGATTTTTTAAAACCCATGCTTGAGTTTAATGGGTTTAAGGTTATTGTAGTGGCCAGTCCACCTGCAAAAGCTTCTATTCCGCTTGTTCCGGCATCTAATGATGCTCCTGTTCCAGCTGCAGCGGCTCCAGTTGTCAAAGAAGATGCAGCTAAGATTCCTTCAACATTCACCATTGGAGTTACCGATGTTGGATTCAATCCAACGAATGCCATCTTTGGCAGGCTTTTGAAAACGAAGGAAGGTCAGGTAGTTACTTTGGCCTATTGGCAGCAAAAAGAAAAGGTGTCAGATCCTGAGACGCCTTATTATGAAAAGGGGAAATAGAAAAGGAAGAAGCTGAATCTCAAGCCCTCTAAAGGGTAACACAATTAAAAAAAAAAATTAGCAGAATAACAGCTTCTTCAAAAAGTCGAGATTTAATACTTCTCCTGAAGCTTAAGGCTCTATTAATCTGAGCGGTTGTACGATCCTTTTGTAATCTTAGTCAGCAAGATTTTACTTCAGAACCATTTCAGTATCTATTCTAAAATGAACATTTTAATTATATTTTTTGATTATAATTAATTGAGATATTAATCACAATTATTTATAATAAATTCATTCTGCTTAATAAATTCAATTGTTCTTTTGGATTGATATTGCTTTATACTCAGCTGTAAATTTCAATATTCATTTAGTCTACAGAATGTCCATCATATCCTCCATTTAACTGTTTGTGTATCCGGGAAAATAAAATGAATAATATTAATAATAAAAAAATTGAATAATTAATAAATAAATTAAATTAATCTGTTATTTATCAGATTGGTGAATAATGTTAAATATATAACTTGTTTATATGCCATACAATTTCTTAAATTGCCTACCTTTAAAAGTTGCTCTGGGTGTGTCTTTTAGACATAATATCCAATGAGCACTACTTTCAACCTAAAATTACTTACAAACAGGGTTAGGAAAAATATTTATTTGTTATTCAAATAATAATTTCAAATAGTAATTAAATATTGAATAATAAAGAGTATATATAAATGTGTCTGATCAAATAAGTTACAAGTAAGATACAGCCAAATTACAGAGCCCTTTAAAAGCCAATGTTCATAGTCACTACAGAATGTGTTCATGTGATTTACTGAATTGGGTTGTTGCTTTATGCCTTAATTATAACTAAAACTAATTAGTATGAAATCAAAAATTAAGTATATAATTATTCTATTTATGCTGGTAACAAGAATAGGGTATTCGCAAACAACAGCTCCTGCTGGTATTGTATGCACAGCGCTTTCTACTACAAGTATTAAAGTAAACTGGACATGTGCTTCAACGAGTAATATTGTTGGTTTTACAGTTGCTTATGGTACAGTAACAGGTTTTAACTCTTCTACTACTTATAAGTGGGTGGCAGGAAATACCATTAATACCTACACTATCATTAATTTAATAGCCAATACAAAATATTTTATTTCTGTAAAGGCTGAAGGTACTTCAGACGCATTTGATTCTCCATTTGCCACTTTTAGTAACTGCACCACTTTGACAAGTGGTGGTACTACCGGTGCAACCCCGGCACCGGCTGGTTTAAGTTGTGTTGCGCTATCTTCTTCAAGTATTAAGGCTACATGGTTAACTCCAACCGTTGTTACTAATGTTGTCGGATTTACATTGGCTCGTAATATGGCTTCTGCTTTTTCTGGAGCAAGCTATTCGTGGAGTAGTAGTGCCAATACTGTTACATGCACCATCAATGGATTAACGGCCAATACCTTGTACTATTTTGCTGTTAAAGCGGAAGGAAGCAGTGATACGTACGATTCCCCATTTACATCTTTTGTGGGTTGTACAACGTTGGCTGCAACATCTCCTACCCCTACACCAACACCTACTCCTACCCCTGTAAATTTAGTGCATCAATACAATAAAATAGTTGTTGTAATCGGAGAAAATACCAATGCAAGTTCTGTATTTGGAAGTGCAGATGCTCCATACATTAATTCACTGGCCAATACCGGAGCAAAGTTTACGAATTCTTTTGCCCTGACACATCCAAGTCAGCCTAATTACCTCATGTTGTTTTCCGGAAGCGCACAGGGTGTTACCGGAGATGGCCTGCCGGGATATCAGTTTACAACTCCCAATTTGGCAAGAGAATTAATGGATGCCGGTAAATCATTCGGTATTTATTCAGAAGATTTACCAAGTGT
>JAYURB010000443.1:0-2851 GCA_043756425.1 Bacteroidota bacterium | reverse complement strand
GAAGATTCACTATGGCAAGCAACTACCGGATTGAGACCTGAAGAATTCAAAGAAGAATTTAGCATTTATCCAAATCCAGCTTATAATCACTTTAAAATTGACAATATTAAATTGAATTCAACCATAACAATTTTTAATTTAATGGGAGATGAAATAAAGCAAATAAAATCAGAAGGATACTCTATTGAAATAAATATTGAAAAGTTAAAACCGGGAATTTATTTTATTCATACATCCGATGGATCAAATAGGAAATTTATTAAACTTTAATTTTTATTTTATTTGTAAATAAATATTTAAAACTGACTTCTTTCTCTAGAATTACAAATTCGTTCGCTCTGAGAATATTAAGCACATCGAAATTTCACCAATTTTCTTACCTTGCCATCATGGAATTAAAACCTGAAATCTCTAAAAAAATCGAAGACCTGGAGAAGAAATATTCTGCCATGGGTCAAGATCTTTCTTCTTATTTGGATGGTCTTTTGTACGCTGATTTTCTGACATATTGGGATTACGTGCATGTTGACACACTGCTGTCTTTACAAAATCCTAAAACAAGTTTTCCGGACGAGAAAATATTTATTATCTATCATCAGATAACAGAACTGTATTTCAAACTTTGCCTGAGTGAATTTGAACAGTTAAGCGAAAGGGTAAATCCTGATTTGAAATTTTTCCTTTCGAGGGTGAATAGAATCAATTCATATTTCGAAAACCTTGTCAGATCTTTTGAAATTATGGTTGCCGGTATGGAGCATGAGCAGTTCTTAAAATTCCGAATGAGTCTCCTGCCTGCAAGCGGTTTTCAGAGTGCTCAATATAGAATGATAGAAATTTGTTCAACGGATTTTATTCGTTTGGTTGCTAAAGATCATCGTGAAAAGTACAATGAAAAATCTTCAGTAAAAGAAATGTTTGAATTCATTTACTGGAAAGCCGGTGCAACAGAACTGGCTACCGGTAAAAAGACACTGACCTTGCAGCAGTTTGAAGAAAAATATTCTGACTCATTAATAAAACTTGCAGAAGAAAAAATTACAACAAATCTCTGGCAGGTATATCTTAAACTTCCTGAAGCATCACAAAAAGATAGTCAACTTCTTGCAGCAATGAAAATGCTGGATATTAATGTAAATGTAAACTGGCCATTGAGCCATTATAAATCTGCCGTTCGTTATTTGCAAAAAGATCCTGAAGACATTAAAGCCACAGGAGGAACCAACTGGCAGAAATATTTACCTCCTCGTTTTCAAAAAAGAATTTTCTATGAAAAATTATTTTCAGCTGAAGAATTAGAAAACTGGGGAAAAGGATGGGTGGCAAGTGAGGTTTTTGGGTTGAAGAACGAGTAGGGAGTTTAATTTTACCTTCAATTCAAGTCATAATAAATTGATATTCAAAATAATAAGAAAAATCAGAAAAATTTTACAAATATTATGGTTTATTAAATAAACTACTTTATGTTTGTGCCATTAATAATTAACTCTTATGAAACGGCTATTAACCCTTATTATATTTTTAATCGGAGTAGTATCCACAAATGCCCAAACAACTATAAGCGGAAACATTGTTGATGTAAAAGGCAGAGTTATTCCCGGTGCAAATGTATTTATAAAGGACACATACGATGGAATGACAAGTGACAACGATGGTAACTTTTCATTTAGTACAACAGAAACAGGAGAACAAATTCTCACAGTGAGTTTTCTTGGATTTCAGAATTGGGAGCAAAAAATTATTCTCACCAAAGCAGAAGTAAAAATAAAAGTCGTTCTAAAGGAAGCTATAAGTGAATTAAAAGCAGTTACTATTGCAGCCGGAGCTTTTGAAGCAAGTGATGAAAAAAAGATGGTCATGCTCAGACCACTCGACATTGTAACAACAGCAGGTGCAGCCGGCGATATTTATGGTGCAATACAAACACTTCCTGGTACGGGAGTTGTCGGCGAAAAGGAAGGTTTGTATGTAAGAGGCGGTGATGCAAGTGAAGCAAAAACATTCATCGACGGCTTACTGGTCGATAATCCTTATTTTTCTTCTGTTCCTGATGTCCCACAGCGTGGCAGGTTTTCTCCTTTTCTTTTCAAAGGAACGTCTTTCAGTTCGGGGGGCTATTCTGCTCAATATGGACAAGCAATGTCTTCTGCATTGATTTTGGAAACGCAGGATCTACCTGATAAAACATCAACTAATATTGGTTTGATGAGTGTAGGGGCCAGTGCAGGTCATACCCGGTTATGGAAAAAAACCTCTGTAGGAGTATACGGTGGTTATACTAATCTTGCTCCTTACTTTGCTCTTGTAAAACAAAAACGTGATTGGAACAGAGCGCCACTTTCTGAAAATGCTTCTTTCAGCATCAGACATAAAACCTCTAAAGGAGGAAT
The DNA here is from genome assembly GCA_043756425.1 of Bacteroidota bacterium. GTDB lineage: Bacteria > Bacteroidota > Bacteroidia > AKYH767-A > 2013-40CM-41-45 > JADKIH01. Next base: position 461 of record JAYURB010000443.1, on the reverse strand, counting down.
TATTAAAAGTTTTGCAAGCGCAACCTGGTCGAAATTAAATGTATTCTTTCCTGATACAACGGATCCATTGTTAGAAAAACAAAAGGAGTTTGATCTCAGCAATTTTAACTTCTATTCTTCGCTTAGTTATAAAGAAATATTATTTAAAAACTGGACACTTTATACTGCAGCTTCATTAAGTTTCAATAAGGATAATATTCAGATTGATGAGTATCCGATTAAACATGAGAACAATCTCTTCGAATCCAGGCTGACATTGTCGCGAACTTTAGGTGAGCTTTCCGTTATTCGTTTTGGAGGAGAATATCAAAAACCGTATGATAAAAATTGGTTACCGGTCTTTTCACTAGCATTTAAGGAAACTTATGCAGCCTTTTATGCTGAAGGTGATTTTTATATTACTCCAAAACTCGTTACGCGTGCAGGACTGCGCGCTGAGAATTCTGAAATTTTAAATAAAA
>JAYURB010000442.1:0-2852 GCA_043756425.1 Bacteroidota bacterium | reverse complement strand
TAGGTTCCTGCATTTAAATTATCAACAAAATGGCACTACCGTTTCTTCTTCCATTCCAAACGATTCTCTTATAATTCCTGATGGTTATTATATGCTCTTCGGAATGGTCGATGATATTCCGAGTAAGGCAAAAATTGTTTCCGTAGTTGGAAATTTCTCTACTGAGATACATGAATTTTCTGGTACAAGAACAATTACAGTTTATCCAAATCCAACAAACAATGCATTAACCATTGATAATAGAAGTTTTGGAAACGAATTCCTTTCAGTAGACATAGTTGATTTGACCGGCAAAACCATGAGGAACTGGAAAATGTATAATAGGATTGAGGCTATTCCAATTGATTATTTGTCTGCAGGAAGTTATTTCATAAGATTTAAATCGGAGCATACTTCTGAAATAAAGAAAATTATAGTTGTGCGATAAAAGTTGTATTCTAAAAAAATTTAACTAAAGAGTGAATACAACTCTCATTCTTTCTAAAAATCTAAGTTATCTTTTAATAAACCAAAATGAAAAACAGATTTATTTCCCTACTAATGTTACTGATGATGATGTTTTCATATGAAATATATGCTCATTCACAACATCATGATTCACAAAAACTGATATCATCCGATTCTTTAATGAAGCAGGAGATGTTAGAACATCAGCAAATGGAAGCCGTAAATGCTTTTCCAAATTATCATCCTTTGGTGGTACATTTTCCGATAGTTTTATTATTGTTAGCCGGAGTATTTCAATTGCTTTCCTTTTTTTATTTTAAAAAGGAATTTAGCGTAGTTACGCTTATTCTTTTGACAATTGGCGTAATTACTTCCTGGCTTGCATCCAATACCTTTCATGCAATGCCGGGAATACTGACAGGGAAAGTGAAAGAAATTTTTGATATTCATGAACAGATGGCGACCCTTACTTGGTGGTTTTCTCTTTTTGCTCTCATTATAAAAATCCCATCGCACTTTTATTTAAAAAGAAAATTGTGGCCGGAAATAGTAGTAGCAATACTTCTCATTTTTTCAGGTATTACCGTTTCCATTGCAGGTCATCATGGAGCGATGCTCGTTTACATGGAGGGCATCGGACCAATGGGAAAATATTTGGATTCATACCAGTTGCCTGAAAAGAACAGGGAAACCAATTTACAACCCGAATCAACAACCTCTGAAAATAAAAATGAAGAAAGCAAAACGGGTGGGCTGGAAGAAAGCCATCATGTAGGTGAAAAAGGAATGGGACCTCATGGCGGAACAATTGAAGAAGCAGAACCATTACATATGGAAATTGTTGCAAATGGACGCGACCTGGTTTTTTATTTATTAGACAGTCATGCAAAACCACTTGCCATGAGTAGTATCTCAGGGAGTGTGAAAATGCAATACTTAGACAAATCTAAAAATACGATTGAACTAATGATGATGGATGGCAAACTCACAGCGATGCAAGCCCAAAATGGAAAATCTTTTACAGCAATTTGCACTTTAATTAAAGAAGGTAAAATTTATACCTCAACATTCACTAGTAGCAAGGACTTAATGATAAAAAAATAATAAAATAGATTTCAAAATAAACAAAAATAAAATAATTAACTCATGAAAAAATCAATTAGTGCAATTCCAACGTTATTCTCTGTACTTAGTATAGTGTTTTTTGTATCGTGCAATTCCGGAACAGAAAAATCCGATAATCAAAGTAATACATTAGATACTGCAAAAGAAAAATCAGTTCAATCGTCCACTGAAGCAAACACGGAAGCAGAAGAAACACATGAAGTAGATAAGCCCGGTGCCGGTTCACATAAAGGAATACTTGAAGAAGCCGGAGAAAAGAATCATATTGAAATGGTTATGAGTGGTAGAGATGTAGCATTTTATCCTTGTGATGATAAGACGAATCCAATTGATGCTAACGGTTGGAGTGGCAATGCCAACTTTCACTACAAAGATGGAAAATCAAAATCAATTGAACTCATGCTGATGGATGGAGCTCTCACGGCAATGGAGGCAAACTCTGGAAAACCATTTACCGTTGTTACAACATTAACAATGAATGATGAGTCTATTTCGGCCAATTTTAGCAGTGAAGGTAGTATTGAACACAATGATAACGACAAGAAATGAAAAGTGATGTCATTCAATAAATAATTAAATCAATTAAACTTAATAAATGAAAAAGATAGCATTAATGATTGTATTTATAACAATCGCAATGATACAAAACATATTTGCACAAGACACCACTTCTCTAATTCTACAAAAAATGATTACTGATTATTTACAAATTAAAAAAGCTCTGACAATCGCCAATTCGGACAGTACAAGAGTGTATGCAGGCATTCTCTTCGAAGACTTGAGCAATTTTCCTTTGGATAAACTTTCTGCCGGCCACCTTAAAATCTGGAACCAGTATAATGGAAAATTAATCAATACTGCAAAGAAAATTAGTAGCAACAGTGATTTAAAAAATCAGCGAAAGCAATTTGCTGATTTGTCTTCTGAATTTTACAAGATGTTAAGTGCGATGAAAGTAAATACAATTGATTTATATTATCAGTATTGCCCGATGGCTGATGCTTTTTGGATCAGTGAGAATTCAAAAATTGCAAATCCATATTATGGAAAGCAAATGCTCTCATGTGGTTCAACAAAGGAAACATTAAAAGCAATTAAGTAAATTCTAATTAAACTGTTTCAAAGATTCATTTAACGTCTTTGATACTTGTTTAACAAATATATAATAATGATTCGTCAATATTCAATTGGTGGAATGTCTTATCAGAACTGCGCTGACAGGATTAAAAGCAACTTGCTAAAACACCCACACATAATCAAGTCAGAAGTTTATCTATCGG
>JAYURB010000441.1:0-6646 GCA_043756425.1 Bacteroidota bacterium | reverse complement strand
CTTTACACCTTTTAAAGAGGAAAATGGTCTTTGCAATGATACTATTTGTTGTATGTATGAGGATAAAAATGGAAACCTTTGGTTTGGCAGCGATACTAAGTGGAACACTGGGGGCGGAGGTGTTTGCCGTTTCGATGGAAAGTCCTTTACCCGTTTTTCTACAAAAGACGGTCTTGCAAATTCCGATGTTTTTACGATAGTAGAAGATAATAACGGAAACATTTGGGTTGGAACGAGGGGCGGTTTGTTCCGTTACCATTCTCCCTCAGGCAAGTTTATAAATTATACTCACAAAGTGAATAGCCTTGATTGAACAAGACATCAAACCTGAAACAGTTGTCCTCGTGGACAGAAGAGAGTATTTAGATAACAAAAAGATTAAATGAAATTTAAAAAAGAAAGGCCGCATCGGTTAGGATAATGACTACAAGTAATAAACATTTCAGCGGAGCAAAAAATGCGAACTACTATGTGGCAAAAAATACTTTTTATTTGTTCGCATTTTTTGCGGACAGTGTATCGCTATCAATCCCTTCTTTTTTAGACTTCGCTAAACCCTGAAGGCGTTATTTGCCATTCCTGGGGAAACTGCTAACTTTGAACATTCGGAATTCTAATGAACATTTTTTTTATGCTAACTCAAACATAAATTCTTCGTGGCGATATTTCAATCTGTAGTTTTTGATTTAGGTAAAGTTGTGTTTGACCTTTCGTTTGACAAGATTTTTAAATCGTGGGCAACTTCCTCGGCCAAACAGTTTGACGAAATTAAAAGCTAGTTTGTGTTTAACAAATTCTCTGACCAAGATTTTGATAAGGGCTGGTGCGACTTGTATCTTGACATCTACAACGACATTGACAACTTGCCGATAGGTTTGAAACACAATTACAATGCTGATAATATAAATGGTGCAGACAAATTTGGCTTCGCAACAGTTTCGGCAACTTCGCAAGTGCAGATGAGAGCGTAACTTTTAAAAAATGGAAGCTTTTCTTAAAACGTCGCCTCTGAAATACTATTAGACCTACATTTCAGCTTTCAGACGACTACATATTTCTGCTAACACAAAATCTTTATCTTGTTTGACTCTTTTGACAAACCTGACATCTGTTCCTGTATCTTTATCATACTTTGAACTCCACATAATGACTTCAACCAAGATTGGCACTAAATCAATTCCTTTTTTTGTTAATTTATAAATCTGCTTAGACCTATGCGTGGAGTCAACAGTTTTACTTATAATTCCTGACTCTTCCAAAGCAGACAATTTATCCGCAAGAATATTGGTTGCAATACCTTCCTCTGCTTCTAAAAACTCCTTGTAATAATGTTTCCCCTTAAACATTAAGTCCCGAACAATTAAAAATGTCCACCTGTCCCCAAATAATTCCAAAGCAAAATTAATAGGACAATCAGACCTGCGTTTTGTATTTGCCATAAACAAAAGTAAATTTTATTTTGACTAGTTGCAAATAACAAGTAGATTTGTTTATATTTGTACTTGTAAATAAAAAATAGTTAAACAACTTAATTAAAAAAGACATGAAAAATTCAATCAATTGGTTTGAAATTCCTGTAAAAGATTTCAAAAGAGCTAAAACATTTTACGCAACCTTGTTAGGTGCAGAAATTCAAGAAATTCCTCATCCTTCGCTTAAATACGGCATATTGCCCGGCGACATGCAAAACGGTGTTACCGGAGGTATCGTAGAGGGCGAAGGTTTTGAACCATCAATGAAAGGTCCATTAATTTATCTAAATGGAGGTGATGATTTAAGCGTTCCGCTTTCTAAAGTAGAGGCTGCAGGTGGAAAAATTCTTTTACCAAAAACTTCAATCGGTGGAAATGGATTTATGGCTCATTTTGCAGACACAGAAGGAAATAAAATTGCACTTCATTCCATGAAATAATCTAAATCAATTTTAAAATGACAACTTAAACAACGAAATAACAATCAATGCACAGGCAGAAAAATATTCCATGCACTTGCCGAAAAAAATAAATTCTATCAATGGCCTATAATGAAAAATTAGCGGATAGAATCCGCGAACGACTTGTTGAACTTCCTGTCATTGCCGAAAAGGAAATGATGGGAGGTTTGACATTTATGGTTAATGACAAAATGTGCGTTGGTATAATTAAAGACGAAATGATGTGCCGCATCGACCCTGAATTTCACGAAACTGCAATTGAAATGACCGGTTGCAGGACAATGGATTTTACCAAACGACCGATGAAAGGTTATGTAATGGTTGACGACACAGGAATGAAAACTAAAAAAGATTTTGAGTATTGGATAAACCTTGCTCTTGACTTCAATAAAAAAGCAAAATCTTCGAAGAAGAAGAAATAACACAGGCACTAACATATAAATATTTTAATCATCTAAAATAAGCCGGTGCATAAATATTCACCCCTTTTTTATTTCATTTAGAACATGTAAATTATTGCCGAAACTTATTACTTTTGTTCTGCTTATATGAGAACTCCTCTTAAAATACTTTTTGCCTGGACAATGCTAACTCTAATGGCATACAACATAGTTGGCTATTTTTTACTTTATTTTTTATCAGAAAGGGAGAACAGAATAGAGATGCAGGAAGCATTTGAAGGTACGAATGAATCCGAGCTTGTTTTAATCACTTTTATGAATACCGCACACAATACTAGTGAATCATTTATCAGAAAAAACAACCACGAAATAATTGTCGAAGGAAAAATATATGATGTAAAAAATGAGTATACAAAAAACGGTACAACTTATTTTTATTGCATTAACGATTCTAAGGAAGAGCAGCTGAATGAAATGCTTTCCAATACTATTCAATCGAGTACGGCCTCTGAAAGCGATCACCCTAATACGACAAAATTTTCCTTCAATAATATTTTATCTGAGTTTATATTTTCAAAAAACAGTTCCTCTTTCTCCATGGGCTCAAGCGTATTAATTTCTTCATTTATTATCGTATACACCTCTGAGGGCGCTGACGAGATTATTCCGCCGCCACCGCGAGCCTAAAATATTTTTTTTCCTGATTAACTCATTTGGGCATCCATGTCCGCTGAGTTCCATATTAACTGATTATACAATCAGTTATCGTCTTTTTGCATTTACTTAATTTAAAGCTAACTATGAAAATAAATATAATCTCTACACTTCTTTTTTTTGTACATACATTAACAGCAATTGCACAATCACCTTTAAAAGGAAAAGTCATTGACAAAGTAACCGGGAAAGGAATAGAAGCCGTAAACATTTTTATTCCTGATTACCAGAAATCGGCCACAAGTAATGGAAGCGGTGAGTTTTCCATTGACGGCCTAGGGAAAGGAATTGTAAAAATTCAGGCAACAATTCTCGGGTACAAGTCTGTAGTGCAAACTTTAGACCTTACCACCAATCTTGAAGTAACCATAAGCATGGAATCATCAACTACGGAGTTGGAAGAGGTAGTAATAACATCCAACAGTAGTAAATTACAGGATAATATTCCGTATTCCGTTAATGTAATTTCGAAAAGCGAATTACAAGCGACAGGCTCTCCTTCTTTGATGGACGCTTTATCAAAGCAGCCCGGTGTGGATAAAATTTCTCTAGGAACAGGAATTAACAAACCTGTCATTCGCGGTTTATCTTCTAACAGAATTTTACTTTACTCACAGGGTACAAGAGTAGAAAATCAGCAATGGGACGACCACCACGATTTAGGAATCTCCGATGTTGGAATAAATAAAGTCGAAATTATTTATGGCCCCTCTGCACTCATCTATGGTTCAGATGCCTTGGGAGGAGCCTTAATCTTTCAGGATGAAAAACCTGCTGTTACCGGAACAACTGTAGGTGATGCAAACCTGGGCTTTTATTCCAGTTCACTAGGGTTAAATGCAGATGCAGGGGTTAAAGGAGCTTCAAAATCGTTATTTTATTCAGCACGTCTCGGGGCGCAATCACATGTTTCATTTCATCAAGGTGAATTGGAAAACCCTCCTGCAGGAACAGATCCTGACGGATTTGCTCCAAATTCAAAATGGAATTCAATTACAGGAAAAGCAGCAGTAGGCTTGAGCAAGTCGTGGGGTGTTTCCAAACTTTCATACAGCTATTTCAATCGCATGTCTGGTGTTGTAGAAGATGAAAGCGGGCAACTTCCAAATCCCAACGACGAAGAAGAGCAAATGGACCGCCATATTGAAGCGCCCTATCAGGATGTAACTACTCATATAGTTTCTGTCGAAAACACGATTCTCACAGGTAAATCAAAATTGAACATAAATGTCGCTTATCAAGTTAATGACCGGAAAGAATTTGAACCAAGGGTTGACCCCAATGATTCAACCAAAAAACTCTCTGATCCGGCAATTCGCCTTTTGTTAAACAATACAACCTATGATATTAAATGGAGCTCCAATGCAGATAAACCTTTTGGAATAACAATTGGTTCACAGGGATTGTTTCAGGAAAATAAAAACAAAGGACTTGAAATACTTGTACCGGATGCAAAAGTCAGTGATGTTTCCGGCTTTCTCTTGCTTCGTTATGATTTACCAAAATGGAATTTTCTTGGTGGTTTTCGCTACGATTCCAGGCATATCGAAGCCAATGCACCAATTGATGAAGACACTGTAAACGGAAGAAGAACCGCTTTGAATATAACAAAAGATTATACTCCAGTTACAGGTTCAATTGGTCTTGCTTTCCATCCTAACAAGCAAACGACCTTGAAAGCAAACGTTGCCTCTGGATTCTCTGCTCCTAATTATGCAGCGTTGGGAACATATGGAAAGCATGAAGGAACATATCGTTTTGAAATCGGTAATCCAGATTTGAAAGTGGAAGAAAACATCGAAGGTGATTTGGGAATAATATGGGAAAATGAATCCGTCACGCTTCATGCCAATGGTTTTTCCAATAAAATAAAAGACTATATATTCACTACTCCGACTGCTGATTCCATTTTCACCGATGCCGGAAAATTTAAAGTTTATAGAATAACACAAAACGATGCAACCATTAGCGGAGGTGATTTCGGTTTTGATGTGCACCCAAACACTACAAAATGGATTGACCTTAAAGCAACATATGCCATTACTCGTGGAACATTGGATGCAGGAGGTAATTTACCTTTCATACCTACCGACAAGGTAATCAGTGAGATTAAATTCAGTAAAACAAAATTTCATTCCTTGATAGAACCCTATATTACGTTAGTAGTGAGCAATTATTTCGACCAGACAAAGAATTCCGAATTTGAACTAGCAACAAATGGGTATACATTATTAGATTTGCACCTTGGATGTCAATTAAAAATCGGCAAACATATTGCTGAGGTTAGTGTTTTCTGCAATAACATAACGAACACTGCATATTTCAGCCATCTGTCTTTAATAAGAACAATAGGTGTTAGAGAAATGGGAAGAAATATAGGATTCCATATACACATTCCTTTCAAAGGTTAATAATATCTCTTTGTTTCAGACGATTTAGTACTCTTTTGAGTTGTATTTAATTAAAATAGGGAATGGAAATAATTTTAGAAACTGAAAGACTACTTTTAAGAAATATTTTACTGAACGATGATCTTGCAATGTTTGAATTAGATTCCAATGCATCCGTGCATAAATATTTAGGAGATGACCCCATTCAAACATTAGAACAATCAAGAAAGATAATTGCATCTATTCTTCAACAATATATTGACAATCGAATTGGCCGGTGGGCTGTAATTGAAAAATCATCCGACAGTTTTATCGGTTGGAGCGGATTAAAACTCATCAGAGAATATAAAAATAATCACATTAATTATTACGATGTTGGCTACCGATTAATACCAAAATATTGGGGAAAAGGCTATGCAACCGAATCAGCCAAAGCGGCTATTGAATATGGTTTTACAACAATGAACCTGTTAGAAACTATTGGCACAGTCCATCAGGAAAATAAAGCCTCAAGAAGAGCATTGGAAAAATGTGGATTAAAATTTATTGAGGAATTTATGTGGGAAAACCTACCTTGCGACTGGCTGAAGATTACCAAAGAAGAATTCGGAAAATGAAAGCAATTGTATATACCCATTATGGTCCTCCGGAAGTTGCCACATTAATGGATGTTCCTAAACCTATTCATAAAGACAATGAAGTACTAATAAAGGTTTACGCTTCTACAGTAAACCGAACAGACTCCGGGTTTCGCAGTGCAGAATATTTTATTTCACGGTTTTGGAGCGGGCTATTACGGCCAAAATATAAAATACTGGGTTGTGAGTTTGCCGGAATAATAGAAGAAGTTGGAAAAAGTGTAATGAGATTTAAAAAAGGAGATGAAGTTTTTGGCTATAACGACAAAACCTTTGGAGGGCATGCAGAATATTTAACTATTGCTGAAAGTGATGCCATAACAACCCTTCCAAAAAATTCAAACTTTGATGAAGCTGCACCGATTACAGAAGGAGCTCACTATGCTTTGAATAATATTAAAGCATCAAAAATAGAGAAAGGACAAAATGCCTTAGTTTACGGTGCAACCGGGGCTATAGGTTCTTCGGCTGTCCAACTTCTAAAACACTTTGAGGCAAAAGTGACTGCCGTTTGCAATACAAAAAATGTTGAACTGGTAAAATCCCTTGGTGCTGATTTAGTGATTGATT
>JAYURB010000440.1:0-6655 GCA_043756425.1 Bacteroidota bacterium | reverse complement strand
TTAAATGGTTTATTTTAAAAGAACTTTAAATAGTACAATAAATGTAGATAAAAATTTATTAGAAAAGCAAATTTAGAATAAAATTAATTTTTCTGTAGGGAATTCGACTGAATAGATTATTATGAAAGAATGAAGGGGTTGATTATTTGTAAAACAAGACAATTACGCTACATTTGGTTTTTTTAAAATTAATATATGGCTAATCTAGCATTGTTTATAAAAGTAATTACAGCCTTAATCGTCATTATAGTAATGGCACAGATTATTGGCAGGCTTATAAGATATATAGGTCAGCCCTCCGTAGTAGGTGAGATGATTGCCGGTGTTCTTTTAGGGCCAACCGTATTTGGATTTTTTGCTCCTGAAATTTCTGCTTTTGTTTTTCCAAAGGAAATCATGTCTGTCCTATTCATTATTAGCAATCTTGGACTTTCCATGTATATGTTTCTTGTCGGAGCAGAATTAAACTTAAATTTATTTACTAAGAAAACACTTAAAGATGCAACAGCATTGTCAATAGCTGCTATAGTAGTTCCGTTTATTTTTGGCGGTATATCTGCATTGATTTTCAACGATGAAATCAATAAAATGCATATTGATAAAATTTCTTTGTTTATATTTTTAGGTACGGCTTTGGCAATAACTGCTTTTCCCATGTTGGCCCGGATATTACAGGAAAGAAATCTGATAAACACCCGATTGGGTGTTTTGTCGATGCTGTCTGCAAGTATTCAGGATGTAATTAGCTGGATTTTTCTTGGTGTAGTAACAATCATGTGTACTACTAAGGAGTATTCAGGAATACTAGTAATGATTATCGGTGTTGCAGTATTTATATTCCTGATTTTTTATATTGTTCGTCCTATGTTGGATAAGATTGCCGCTAAGGTTCATTCTTTTGAAGATCTGACTCCAATAAGATTTGGTATTGTATTTTTATTGTTATTGGTTTCTGCATTAATAACAGATAGTCTTGGATTGTATTCTGTTTTCGGTGGGTTTATTTTGGGATTAGCATTGCCGCGTAAAGGATTCTTTATTGAGGCAATTTCCATGCGAATTAAGGATCTTACTGTTATTGTCTTGCTGCCGGTGTTTTTTACTTTTTCAGGATTAAACACAAACATTCTTAAACTGGGTAGTATAAGTTTAATTATTCCCACATTGGGCATTCTGATTTTCTCTTTTGCCAGTAAATATTTCAGCTGCATGTTTACCATGCGCTTTGTCAGCAAATTCAGTTGGAGAGAATCGTCTGCCATGGGAGCGCTTATTAATTCCCGCGGACTAATGGAATTAATTATTGCCAACATTGGATTGTCTTATGGATTAATAGACGGTGATCTGTATTCTATTTTAGTGCTTGTTGCAGTTTGTTCTACTCTTGCTGCACTTCCCCTTTACTCAATTTCTATGGGAAAGCAGGAGCAAAGTATTGCTGCCATTAAGGTTTAGGATTTAAGATCTGTAATTAAAGTCCAGGCATTTTTAGCAAATAAATCCCAGTCGAATTTTTTTAAATGATTTCGCATTCGATCCTCTAAGACATTACGTATGGATGCATCGTTGGAGATCGTCATCATATGTCTTGATAGTGCTTCAGGGTCGTTAGCATTAAAATAGTAGGTAATTTCACCACCTGCTTCTCGCAAGCTTGAATTATCAGAAGTAATTACAGGTGTGCCGCAACTCATGGATTCAACAATAGGTAAACCGAATCCTTCGTATAAAGATGGATAAATTAATGCTGTTGCCTGAGAGTAGAGTGGTGGCAGGTCTGCACTATCGACAAAGCCTGTACAAATAATTTGATCTTTATAGGGATGAGTTTTCAATGCATGGAAAAAGGATTCCGCTTTCCAGCCAATACCACCGGCAATAACGAGTGTGAATGGCTTTTTGTTTGCCTGCATGAAGATTCGGAAAGCATCCAGTAATACCAATAAATTTTTTCTGGGTTCAATGGTACCGACAAATAGAAAATAGGGAGTACTGATATTATATTTTTCTAACGTCAGACAATTGATTGTATGTTTAAAAATATCACTGATTCCCGGATAAATTCGTTTTACTTTGCCGGCATTTTGCGGATAAACTTTTCCAATATCATTTGCAGTATTATCGGAATTGGCAATTATAAGATCAGCTTTGTCGAGAATTTTTTTTAGAAAAATCTTTTGGAGAAACTGGCTATGCCATCTGTGTAATTTTGGAAATAGGATGGGAGTCAGGTCGTGAATAATGGTAATGCGCTTAATGCGTTTAGATAGATTAAAAGGGCCGAAGTGGGCAGGCTCCAGAACAGCATCTATTTTTTTAAAGTGAATGATTAATGGTACGAGGATGAATAAGCGAATCGAAGCAAAACCTAAAGGTAATCGTGTATTCCAAATTGTAATTTGTTCAACTCCTATTAAAGAAGTATCTTTTTTTTCACGGATGAGAATAATTTCATGCCCCGGATTGTTTCGTATCATTGCTTCTACCATTTCTTTTGTGAAAACATGAATACCTGCATGCTGATTGTCTATGGGGTCCGCTAAAATGGCTAAACGCATGCTTTAATTATTTTTTATTATTCCTTCATAGACTTTCAGTGTGTCGTAAATGCATTTTCTCCAGCTGAATTCGAAAGATCGGTGAAGTGATCGTTGGGCATATTGTTCACGTAACTCTTTATCAAAATGGATCTTTTGCATTTGCTCTTTGATGTTGTTGATATTGTCAGCCATTGCGGGGAGTCCGGCTTCACCAATTACTTCTTTCATGGAACTATTATTGCCATAAATAACGGGAGACCGGCACATCATTGCTTCCAATGGCGGCAAGCCGAAGCCTTCATAAAATGAAACATAACAAAGGGCAACTGCTTCTGAATAAAGTATGGGTAAATCGTTGTCGTCAACGTAGTCTGTAAAAATTATCCTTGGATTATCCAGGTGTAGTTCTTCGTCCAAATGTTCAGTCTTCCATCCATACCTGCCGGAAATAACAAGATTAATTTTAGTATTGCTGTTTTCATCACAAAATTTATTGAAAGCACGAATGGTGTTTGGTAAATTCTTTCTAGGTTCAATGGTTGAAAGGCAAAGAAAATAAGGATTGTCGCCTAGTTTATATTTTTCACGCACTATCTTTCCCGGTTCTATGTTTACATTCATTTTGAAAAGATCATTGTCAGCAGCTTCGTATACAAGGTGAATTATTTTGTTCGGAATTGAATAATGGGACATCAGATCATCAATTGTATTTTTTGATACACCAATTACATATACATCTTTATCGAGGATTAACTTCATTCCAGCTTCTGACATTGCAACATTGTCTTTATCGTGATAATCGGGAAATAACTTATGTGTCAAATCGTGCACTGTTATTACTATAGTTTGGTCAAGGGTTTTATATTGAACAGCATTTTGCGGTAATGGAATATGAAGAATATCTGCTATATCTTTTATTGAAAATATTTTTTTATTTTGAAGTTTATTTTTTGTACTCGTTGTTTTAAACTGAATGAAACGAAGCACATTCCTTACATTGGTTTTTTTATAAAATCTGGAAATAGCGTTATAAACTTTTTCCGGCAAGGTTGATTTTAGTATACTTTTAAATCCCATTAATACTTTTTCGTATAGGTAAAGTGTTTCTACCTGTTCAATATTTATTCCTTTTCTATAGCTCTCCAAAGGATAAATGATTTGTCCGATCAGTAATTTAAACTCCCAGCGAGGGTCACCATACAAAGTAATGTCTTCAAACTTCTTCAATAAATTAAACAGGTAACGCTTTATTCCATCATTAACCGGTTCGGTTAATTTGGATGCTTCGATAAAGATTCTAAATATTTCATTTTCTATTTTGGGAACTTCTATTCCCATTTTTAGCATTACGTTATAATCGAGAGTAGGATTCTGACCTACGGAACCTGAGTTGGCAGCATATCCAAGTCTTTCCATTGTATCACCGTGAAAGCTCCAAAAAAGATCCTGAAAAAATGGAGACATTTCTTCTTTCCATCCGCCAGATTTACCTTTTCGGAAAAACTTTTCGGCAAATTCATCGGGATTGAATTTTGGGTCTGCAATTTTTGATATTCCTCCATACTTAGGTTTACCCGATTTCAGTTCTTTGAAGGAAGGTAGGTTATTCCAATTAGCAGTAGGCAGCGTAATAAGTTTCTCAACCCGTTTGAAAACGGAAACAGGATCGCTGATTAAATCTTCGAACCGAATTATTAAGTTAGCCCTTTGGAACCACTCTTCTGCATTTTTAGACCATCCACCAAAAAAACTTCCCTCACCGGCAAGGATGGCTTCCTGCAGGTTCAAATTGAAATCGGATCCGGGCATCACAAGGTCGCTTCTGTGATGGGCAATGGAAACAACAGCATCACGGCCATCACGCACAAGATAAATTGCAGGTATATTTGGATCGTCAGGAATGAGATCTCCGGGAAGCAGATGCGTTTTTACAAACCGGTAACTTTCGTAGTTTTCATCAACAGGGTAAACGGTTTCTTTATGCCATGTGCTGGATTCAATTCCATAGACATAGTATAAAATATTTCTAAAATAAGTATTTCCTGAACGGGGGAAAGAGGCAATCCAGCAATCCATTAATTTTTTCTTTTATTATGAATTTCAAGAACTTTAGAATATAATTCGATATCTTCCTTGTTCAGTTCGGCAATTAATTTTCTTTCGTGATTTGTTACGACTGGTAGCATTGATTTAAATGCTTCATTGTCATTTATACGCGGAATGTCAAATGCTTTCCAGTTTAACATTCCGGCTAATATTTTTACATCATCATTAAAGTATTCCATAATTCCGGTAAAGAAAAAATCTTTAATATCAAGTCCTTCAATAAAATTACTCATTACATTTCTTGTTTCATTGAGCGATGCATATTCCATAAGAGTTTCATGCTTTCTTCTTTGGAGTTCAGGATCATCTAAGGCTAAAGTAATTCTTTTTTTAAAGAAGCTGTAATTAGAAATAACTCTTTCAACAGGATGGCGAAACCAGGTTATTAGTTTGGCATTTCTGATCATTTCCCAGTCCTTTATTTCTTTGTAGCGGAAGTGGCCATGAATTACTTTTACTTTTTCAGTAATATGTGATTTAAACTGTTCGGTTTCAGGTATTGATTTATCAGGAAAATTCTTTCGATCGAAATGAGCAACATTTTCTGTTTCATATACAGCATTCAGGATTGAAAGAAAGGTTCTTCCGGCAGTTTTTGGAATATGTATAGATACAAGTTCAATCATGCCTTTATTTTATTCTCCCTGATCTTAAGCGCTTCGTTGTATATATGCACATCTTCTATATTCAGTTCACGAATTTCGTTTAATATTTCATCGCTAAGTTGAGAAGTTCTTTCCGGCGTTTTATTGTGGTGTAATAAATCCGGTGTAATATTCCAGTTTAATATTGATGATAGACGCAACAATTCAGATTCAAAGAATTCATATATGCCAATAAAATCGAAATTTTCGAGATTGCTGCCAGTCATAAATTTTACCTGACGGTTCCTGTTAATTTCTGCACGCGTAAATTCAATAAGAGTTCTTTGGAGTTTACTAATGATATTTAAATTATTTCGTTCTTCGTCCAGTAATTCTTTTAATCGGGATTCGAGGTAATAGAAGTTAGAAATAACTCTTTTCACAGGATCGCGGACCCATGTTATTAATTTATATTGCTTAGGCAAAGTAAATTTATTCAAAAGCGTTTCGTAAACAAAATGTCCATGAATAACCTTTACTTTTGGTAATTTATTTTCGTAATACAATTGCTCGTTAAGCATTATTACTCCGTTTGTTTCAATATTTAAACAAGCAACCTGGTCATTACCATATACATTTTTAAGAATATTTCTGAAAGAAGTCCCTGCAGTTTTTGGAATGTGTAGCGAAATAATTTCAGGATATGAATTAAGGGATAGTAACATATGTTTAAACTAAATTATTTCCTGAGGAAAGACTGGTGCAATTGGTAAGATAATAATCGATACCTGTTTTAATATTCTCAGAATCAAAAATAATTTTTCCGTTGTCGAGTATTAAAACGTTATTCGCAAGTGATTCAATCATTTTTAGGTTATGCGTTATGAATATAATACCGCATTTTTGAGAAATACTTTTTAGGTTTTCAAGACATTTTGACCGGAATGAAACATCACCAACGGCAAGTCCTTCATCAATAATAAAAATATCCGGTTCAGTAGCGGCAGCAATTGAATATCCAAGCCTCGACTGCATCCCTGAAGAATAACATCCATAAGGTGAATCAATAAATTTGCCTAGCTCAGAAAAGGAGAAGATCCATTCTATTTTTTCTTCCAGCTTTTCTTTTGTCATACCAAACATTCCTGCTTTTAAATAAATATTTTCTCTGCCGGTAAAATGTGGATGCATTCCTGTTTTAACAGCAAACAAACTGGAGACGGTTCCTTTTACCTCAATTCTTCCCATGTCTAAAGGATAGATTCCGGATATCATGCGCATTAAGGTCGTTTTACCGGAACCGTTGTTGCCAAGAATACTCATTATTTCACCTCGGTGAAGTTTCAAGTTGACATCGTTCAATGCCCAAAACTCCTGTTTTCTAAGTACATTCCGTTTCAGGTTTTGTCCGGTTAATAATCTTCC
>JAYURB010000439.1:0-2858 GCA_043756425.1 Bacteroidota bacterium | reverse complement strand
TAATGCAACTGCCGGACAAACGGTATACATAGCAGTAGATGGTGAAGGGCCTTCAACAGGAACTTTTAATATAACAATTATCCAAGGAACACTTTCATCCGTATTTCCTCCTGTATACAGGAAAGATTGTGCTAATCCGGAATTTATTTGTGCTAATAATAACTATTACCTTCCAAACGGTGGTGTAGGTTCAGACGGAAACATTTGCGATTTCCAGAACCTTACTTGTAGTGGTGGTGCAACGGTATCCGAAGTTGGATCAGCTTGGCTTAGCTTTACTGTTGCTGCCGGCAGCACATTGGGTTTTACAGTTACTCCTAATGATTCTGCAGCCCCGGTGGCTAATTACAACTTTTTCTTATGGGATATAACAGGCGTTTCAAACTTCTGCAGCAATATCGGCACAAGTACGCCTCTGCGCTGCAATACTACTGCGGGAACAGGTAAAACAGGATGTCGTAATCCGATAACTACGGTATTTTCGAATACGGTGCCTGCTCAGTTATCGAATAGAACTTACATGCTTTTCATACAAAATTTAACATCTGCTAATGATGATGAAGGATCTCCCGGTACAAACATTGGATTTACTCTTGATTGGGGTATATACACCGGCGGGGTACTTTCAGGGTATACCAATCTGGTTGGAACTTCCGCTTCATGTTATTGGTATAGTCCCGCTCCCGTTGTAGATAATAATTATCAAAATCTTCCCAACTGGAAAGGTGTTGGAACTTGTCCTGCGGTACTGCCTACCTGTACTACTGATGTTTATGTATCTGCAGCCAATTTTGACTGTACAGTATCGGGTATTTCTTATGCAAGAAATATTACCATAAATGCAGGTGGTGTACTCCGACTACTTCCTACAGCTGTTTATCACGTATGCGGTGATTTCACCAACAATGGTTCTTTAATCGCTTCTCCGGGATCTACTGTTATTTTTGAAGGCAACGTAAACCAAAATATTATAGGTGCCTTCACGGCTGCTAATTCATTTGCAAATGTTATCATAAACAAATTAAATAGTACGCAGGTTATTTTAAATAATAACGTTGATATAACACAAAACTTCACCACTGCCAATGCAACCAGTATTTTCAATATCAATGGAAAATACATGAAGGTTGGTGGTGATTTTACCAATGCCAGCGGTACGACTACATTTGTTGGATACGGCGGAAGTACTGTTGAATTTAACGGGACAATCAATCAGTTTTTTACAAATGCATTGCTTCCAATCTACCTCAACAGAGTTGTAATGAATAAACCATCGGCTAAGCTTTATTTGAATGGAGCATTAAGTACTATGAATATTGATACAGCTCTTACTTTAACATCAGGTATTATTGTAACACGTCAGCTTGCAACCCTTGAAGTAAATATGAAGTATTACCTTCCGACTGCAATTACAGGACATAATGCTTTGAGTTATGTTGATGGTTTATTGAGGCGTAAAATTGCAAATCCTATTGGACCTGCTTCACCGATTATTCCTGCTTCTTATGATTTCCCAGTGGGTGATTCACTTGCAATTGGAGGATATGAATTAGCCAATATAACCTTTACATCAAGTACATTAGTATTTGATCTTAATGCTTTGTTTCTGCCTTGGCCTTTAGGTCCACCGGCTTTAGGTCCTGCCGCTTCGGAGTGCGCTTCGTATACCTATGATCTTTTACCTGCTTTTAATAACGGATACTGGACATTTAAAAGAAGTACAAGCACTTTCGGAGGAAATTATAACATTTCCTTGCACAATACAGGACAGACTAACAATACCGGTACTTTCTGGACTGTTGGAAAAGCTAATTTATTAGCCGTACCAAGTACATCCGGTTCCTGGAGATTAAAGGGTGCTTGTCAGATTGGTAGTACTGCAGCTAATACACAAAGAATAAATATGAATGCACCTGCAGCTGATTCAACATCGTTTAACTCTTTGTATGCAACGTTTCAATCAAATGTTCAACTTCCAATTGAGTTGCTTTACTTCAATGCTGAACCATCCGGTGATCAGATTATTTGCAAGTGGGAAACAGCTTCCGAAACCGACAACGATCATTTTGAAGTTGAGCGCAGTATTGATGGGGTTACCTTTGAAAAAGTTGGTGATAATATTCTTGGTTGCGGCAAAGGAACATGTCCTGATAGCCATTTCTATACAATTACTGATCATGAAAAATGTGTTGGACTGGTTTATTATAGATTGAAGCAAGTTGATACCGATGGCAATTATTCGTATTCTGACATTGTAGCTATAGATTGTGGCAATAAAGCAAATCATATTAATGTTCACCCAAATCCTGCTCAATCTAGCATTACGCTTACCTTCAACGAATCGACTGATTGTAATGTAACAGTTAGCATCATCGACTATACCGGACGAATAATTTTCAAAAAGGTATACGATGCTAAAAAAGGACTTAACCAGCAGCTAATATCCATTGATAATCTTAGCGACGGGGCTTATTACCTTGATTTGCATTCTGACGATATAAATACTTCATCACACAGGCAAATAAGATTCTTTAAAGAATTAAAATAAAAACACTTTTTCTTATTGTAAAAAGAGAGCCATTTAGGCTCTCTTTTTTTGTACAATAGTTTCATAAGGTATTGAAACCAGATTGCAAGATCATAATGAGCCATGCCATTTTGCGGATTATATTCTATTGCACGCAGAAAGTCTGACGAAAATAATACCAAAACCTAATATATATTAGTCCAATAATGTTAATAACTATTTTTTTATTATTATTGGACTAAAACATAATTAGTTATATTTGAAGAAACAAAAACGAATCAAACATGTCATCCCCAAAAACATTTAGAATAAAGGAAAGCGAAAGCGAGCT
>JAYURB010000438.1:0-2865 GCA_043756425.1 Bacteroidota bacterium | reverse complement strand
TAGAAGATGTGTTTTCTATTACCGGTCGTGGAACTGTTGCTACCGGTCGTATCGAGCGTGGTGTTATCAATTCAGGTGATGATGTTGACATTATCGGTATGCAGGAAAAATCAATGAAGTCGACTGTTACAGGTGTGGAAATGTTTCGTAAAATCCTTGACCGTGGTGAAGCAGGTGATAACGTAGGATTACTCCTGCGTGGTGTTGAAAAAAACGACATCCGTCGTGGTATGGTTGTAGCTAAGCCAGGTTCAATTACTCCTCACACTCTTTTCAAAGCTGAAATTTATGTTTTGAAAAAAGAAGAAGGTGGTCGTCATACTCCATTCCATAATAAATATCGTCCTCAATTCTACCTGCGTACAACAGATGTAACAGGAGAAATTACTCTTCCTGAAGGACGAGAAATGGTAATGCCAGGTGATAACGTAACTATTAGTGTTGAACTAATTCAACCTGTTGCCATGGATAAAGGTCTTCGTTTCGCAATCCGCGAAGGTGGCCGTACCGTTGGTGCTGGACAGGTAATAGAAATTATTAAATAATACTGACATTCCCGGTGATCCGCCAGATGGCGGATCACTGCCAATGGGTCATAGTAGTCTACGGGTGTAGCTCAATTGGTAGAGTAGCGGTCTCCAAAACCGTTGGCTGGGAGTTCGAGTCTCTCCACCCGTGCTATTTAAATGAATAATTATTTATAGAAATTAATTCTATAATAATCAATAGTCAATACAATACAGTTTATCTCTTCAATAAAGATACAATGAGCAAAGTGACCGATTACCTTAAGGAAAGTTATACAGAACTCACTGAAAAAGTTAGCTGGCCTTCTCGCGAGGAACTCCAAAACAGCGTAATAGTTGTAATGGTTGCCACGGGCATTATTGGAATTGTTATATTCTTAATGGATTTAGGGTTTCAAACGTTTATGAACCTCTTCTATAAAATGATTGCATAAATACCTAACCCATGACAGAGGCCCAAACAACCAAAGAGCTCGTCCGGAAATGGTATGTTGTCCGTGCCATTAGTGGAAAAGAGAAGAAGATAAAACATTATATTGAACAGGAGATCACACGCTTAAAACTGAACGATTATGTTACCCAGGTGTTGATTCCAACAGAAAAATTTTATCAAATCAGAAATGGTAAAAAAGTAAGTAAAGAGAGAAATATTTTACCCGGTTATGTGCTTATTGAAGCAGCCCTGGTAGGAGAAATACCTCATATTATTGAAAATGTTTCCGGAGTAATTTCATTTCTGGGACCTAAAGGTGAGCCACCGGCCCCTCTTCGTCAGTCTGAAGTGAATCGCATACTTGGGAAAATGGATGAAATGGCAGAAAGCGAAGCTGTAATGAGCGTTCCTTTCGTAGTTGGAGAAACAGTTAAAGTTATTGATGGTCCATTTAATAGCTTTAGTGGTGTGATTGAAGAAATAAATGAAGAAAAGAAAAAGCTTAAAGTAATGGTTAAAATCTTCGGAAGAAAAACCCCGCTTGAGCTGAATTATTTACAGGTAGAAAAAGAATAATCAATTCTCAAATTAAACCAACATGGCAAAAGAAATAAGCACATACATAAAATTACAGGTTAAAGGTGGAGCAGCTAATCCTGCACCTCCAATTGGTCCTGCCCTCGGTGCTAAAGGGGTAAACATTATGGAGTTTTGCAAGCAATTCAATGCTCGCACCCAGGATCAGGCCGGCAAGGTTTTACCGGTTATCATTACTGTATACACCGATAAGTCATTTGAGTTTGTAATTAAAACCCCTCCTGCTGCAATTCAGTTAATGGATTTGGCGAAAATTAAGAGTGGTTCCAAAGAATCAAACCGAAATAAGGTTGGATCCGTATCCTGGGATCAGGTGCGTACGATTGCTGAAATCAAAATGCCCGACCTTAATTGCTTTACCATTGAATCAGCAATGAGTATGGTTGCCGGTACTGCCAGAAGTATGGGTATTACCGTTGATGGAAATCGCCCTTTTTAAGGGAAATCCTATTGAGTATTAACAGAAGGAGGGGGAGATCCTATCAATCCCGTTTGTACTTCAAAACTTTATATAAATGCCAAAAATTAGTAAAAAAAGAAAACAAGCACTAGCCAAAGTCGACTCTAAAAAAGCATATACACTGGCTGATGCATCGAAGATTATCAAAGACATCACCTTTACGAAGTTTGATTCTTCCATAGACCTTAGCATTCGCTTAGGTGTAGACCCGCGTAAAGCCAATCAAATGGTACGTGGTGTTGTTACGCTTCCTCATGGAACCGGTAAAAATAAAAAAGTACTTGTTCTTTGTACTCCTGATAAAGAAGCAGAAGCAAAAGAGGCTGGTGCAGACTACGTTGGATTGGATGATTATATTCAGAAAATTGAAGGTGGCTGGACCGATGTTGATGTAGTTATTACTATGCCAAGTGTTATGGGTAAGGTAGGTAAACTGGGTAAAATTCTTGGACCCCGTAATTTAATGCCAAATCCAAAAACCGGTACTGTAACTATGGATATTGCCAAAGCCGTTAATGAGGTTAAAGCCGGTAAAATTGATTTTAAGGTTGATAAGCAGGGAAGTATTCATGCTTCTGTTGGAAAAGTGTCTTTCGAACCAAAGAAAATTGAAGAGAACGCTCATGAACTTCTCAACATGATTTTGAAATTGAAGCCTTCCTCAGCAAAAGGTACTTATATGAAAAGTGTCTATATGTCAAGCACAATGAGTCCTTCAGTTATGATTGATACTAAAACTATTGCTTAATTGGTTTAACGGTAAAAAAAAAGAAAATGAAAAAAGAAGAAAAGGATATAATCATTGGTGAGATTACTGAACTTCTCGTAAAATATCCGAACGTATATAT
>JAYURB010000437.1:0-2869 GCA_043756425.1 Bacteroidota bacterium | reverse complement strand
GTTTATTGGCAGAAAATTTAATTTGAGTTTTCAATATAATATTATTTCTCCTATTGATTAAAAATACACACTGCCCTTCTATTTTCAATATTTATTTATGAAAAACTATTTCTTCACAACCACATATTTCATTAAAAAATCATGAGCATTCAAAATCTCAATTTCAGAAAAATAAAAATCATTTTTATCATTTGTAACAATGCATTTGCATTTGCTATTAAGAGCGGAATAATATTCCAATCCATCTTCGAAATCGTTAATGGCTTTATTCGCTGTTGTTTTTCTTACAGATTCCTCATTGATAGTGGTAATGCGGATTTTATCAGAAAGTAGTTTTATTTTTTTTCTCGCCAGCGTATTTCCATTCTTTCTTTCTGCAAAATAGAAAGCAATGACCAGACAAAGAGAAGATGTAAAAACTTCAAATTTTTTATTATCACACAAACTTAGTATTTGCGAACAAAAGGAAAACTGAGGATATTCATTGCATAAAACACTTACAAGAATATTGGCATCAAGGAAGATTTTCACTTCGCTTTCTTTTTTTCGAAGAACTCTTTTTTCAATGATTTCCGGGAGCGATTGGAGCGCATGTATTCGACTTTGCCTTCGCTAAGCTGTTGGATCCAATCGGATACGGGAAGTTCATCGATGGATTTATGAGAAGAACTTGTAACCTTTGTTAAAAGGAATTCCATAAGGCGCGATAAGCTAATGTCGTTATCATCAGCAAACTTTTTTGCTTTTTGAATGATGCTTTTATCGAAACTAAGGGTGATTTTTGCATCCATGGGGAGCAAGTATTATTTTATACGACAAAGATATATAATCTATACGACAAAGTCAAATTTCATGTCAATATTTGACTTAAAAGCTGTTTTATTTATTTCCCTCAAATTTCTATCTTTGTTCCATGGATACGACCAGGCAGCAAAAATACAATCGCCTTTTCCAGAAGGAAATCGGCGAACTATTTCAGAAGGAAGGGTTTAATTTTTTCGGAAAAGCATTTGTAACAGTAACCAATGTCAGAGTTAGTCCCGATTTGGGCATTGCTAAAATATACCTGAGCATTTTTGGTTCCAAAGATCCAAACCAGGTTATGGAGCAGATAGAAAAGCACAACAAAGAAATACGAAAGCAATTCGGTAACAGTATTAGGCATCAGGCACGTATTGTTCCCGAGCTAAAATTTTTCCTCGATGATTCACTTGACTATGTAGAGAAAATCGAAAAGCTTCTAAAGGGAGACAAACCCAGGGAGAAGGAATAATTATTTTCTTTTCTTTGTGAATCTTTGTGGTTCTTAGTGAACTCTGTGGTTAAATCCGACAGTAAAATTTTTGCCACAGAGTTCACGAAGAAGCACAAAGAAGGCACAGAGATTATATTAGATAATTAATGTTTAACTTTTCCTGTATATTCGCCAAACAAATTAACCTATGCAATACGATCCGATTAAACGCATACTCGGAAATGTTTTTAATAAAACACCTTTCCTGCGCCGTTTGTTTTACCGGCTGCTCGACTTATTACTTTTACGAGCATGGCACATTCATAAAGAACTCCGTCAATGGATAAAAGAAAATGAAAATGCAACTGATATCCTTGATGCTGGTGCGGGCTTTGGTCAATATACTTATTGGCTTCATTCAACTAATCCTGCACGGAAAATATTATCTGTCGATGTTAAAGATGAACAAGTAGCTGATTGTAATAATTTTTTTCAAAAAATTAACGCCACAAACGTTCGGTTTGAAGTGCAGGATCTAACAAAATATGTACAGCAAAATGTATTTGACTTAGTAGTTTGTGTTGATGTAATGGAGCATATTGAAGAAGATGTGCAAGTATTCAAAAATTTTCATGCTTCCATGAAAAGCGGAGCCATGCTAGTAATCTCCACACCATCCGATCAGGGAGGAAGCGATGTTCACGGCGATGAACAGGCATCGTTCATTGAAGAGCATGTTCGCGATGGATACAATATTCTTGCTATTCAGGAAAAACTAAAATCAGCCGGCTTCTCAAAAACATATGCCCGTTATCAATACGGTACACCGGGAAAAATTTCCTGGCGGTTGTCGATGAAATATCCAATACAAATGCTGGGAGTTTCAAAACTATTTTTTATTATTCTTCCGGTTTATTATGTTGTTGCTTATCCGGTTTCGTTTGTACTTAACTATGCAGATACGGTAATGAGCCATAAGACTGGGACGGGACTTATTGTAAAGGCTTGGAAGTAGTAGAACGTTTTTCCCTTGCTGGGCGAAGTCTTAAGTGCGAAACGAAATCTTTATTAAATGAACTGCTAGCTGATTGAGCGCGTGACTTCGTCTACGACGTGGCTTTTAATGTTCTAACGAATTCCACTTTCCTGTTTTTTGCAAATTTTGGAAAATGTACGTAAGTTAATCCCACGCTCCGTGGTGGACGAAGTCCCGCGCTCGAGATAATTGCAGAGCAATTATTTATATTTCTACTTCGCGCTTCGCCCCAGCTGAAGTAATCTCCTCGGTTTTTATCTCACCGGAAGCAATCTGAATTACAAATGTATACTTCTCCTCATTCAAATCAATCATTGAGCGAGTTTTTCAAGAAGTTCTCTATCTTCAATTAAAATTTTACGCATATTTTGAGATAAACTAATAGAATCGACAGATTTGCTTTGAAGGGCTTTTAGATATTCTAAAATATTTTCCAAAACAACATCGGGGATTGTATCGAGAAGTTTTTGAATTTCAGTTTTTATTTGTTTTGCTGTCATTGTAGTTAATTTTATTTTCAAATATACCCCAAAGAAAACTGCTTAAGCAACAAATGAAATTGCTGATATTTACAGTTCGCTAATAGCAAAAATAATAAA
>JAYURB010000436.1:0-2874 GCA_043756425.1 Bacteroidota bacterium | reverse complement strand
TGGAAGACGGATCTGATTCTCTTGCAAAAGAAGAAGCAGGTCAACTTGCAGGCCGCCAGAAAAAATTTATTGAGCAGCTTGAAAATGCCATGGTTCGTATTGAAAACAGAACGTATGGTATTTGCAAGGTAACAGGAAAACTGATTCCGAAAGAACGCCTTCGTGCAGTTCCTCACACTACGCAAAGCATAGAAGCTAAATTAAATCAATACCGCGAATAAGGCTGAAACGAAATCAGGAATTTGCAAGCTTGTATTGTTTTAAGTTGACACAATTCCAATTTCAATAAGATATCTCAGATGAAGCGCCCTGCGCTAATAATATTTTTTGTACTTTTTTTCGACCAGGCTTTAAAGTTCTGGATTAAGACGCACATGTATCTTGGCCAGGAATTTAGAATCTTCGACTGGTTCATTATACACTATACAGAAAATAATGGCATGGCCTTCGGCTATGAATTCGGCGGCATTTCCGGAAAATTGTTTCTTAGTATCTTTCGAATTATTGCTTCCGCTGTTATTGGATGGCTACTTTTCAAGTTGGTGCGTAAAAAAGCCCACCCGGGATTAATATTATGTTTTTCATTAATTTTTGCCGGAGCTATCGGTAATATTATTGACAGTGCTTTTTACGGAATGATTTTTTCTGAAGAGGTAAATGGTTTGTCACAACTGTTTTCTCCGCTCGGAGGTTATAGCAGTTTTCTTCAAGGAAGAGTCGTTGATATGTTTTATTTCCCTTTAATTAATACGCAATTCCCTAGTTGGTTTCCGATATTAGGTGGACAGCCGTTTCAGTTTTTTAGGCCGGTTTTTAATGTTGCTGATTCATCTATTACAATTGGTGTAATTCTTTTTATTGTTTTTCAGAAGAAATTCGTCGATAAAGCCAAAGTTGAAGATTTGACTGATTCGCAAACAGAGGCTATCAAAAAAGATATTGTAGAGTAATTTTTCCTTTCATAGAATGTTTGAATCAACACCTGTTGATAACTAAATTTGCTTTTAAACAATTTGTTTCTGACACTTTGTATAAATAATTTTATTATGAACACTAACTTCTCCAACGCTCCAACGCTCCAACGCTCCAACGCTCCAACGCTCCAACGCTCCAACGCTCCAACGCTTATTAATTTTACTTTGCCTGATGTCGAATGTTGCAAGGGCACAGATTGTAATTTCAGCGCATCCTAAAGAGTATTCCAGTGGTAAAAATATAAGTTGTCATGGAAATTCAGATGGAGAAATAGAAATAGAAGTTAATGGCGGAAATGGTCCGTATTGGTTTACGTGGAAGAAGGCTCCTTCGAATCAAAGCATTTCATTCAATCAGAATATTTATAATTTAGGAGCAGGAGAATATACCGTTAAAATAACCGACCAAAATAGTAATACAGAAACGGCAACAATAACACTTGTTGAACCAAACTCATTAAATATACAATTGGTGCCCGGAATTTATGGCGGAGGATATAATATACACGAACAAGGTGCCGCAAATGGAAGTATTGAATGTCATGTTAGTGGCGGTACAGAAGTATATTCATATCTTTGGAATGATCCTGCTGCCTCTACAACAAATATTGTTAATGGACTAACAGCTGGCACTTATTCCGTACAGGTAACCGATATGATAGGATGTTCCGCTAATGAATCCGTAACATTAACAGAACCAAGTCAGCTTCATATAATAAATATTTCGAGTCCATTGTATAATGGGTATAATGTTTCCTGCTACAATGGAGAAGATGGCGCAATAAATATAAGTGTCGGAGGTGGCGTACCGCCGTATCACTATCAATGGGCTAAACCCTCGTATGAATCGACAGCACAAAATCCAACAGGACTTAAAGCCGGGCATTATTCCATTATTGTACGCGATCAGAACGATGGAATTGTTGTGTCACAAATCATACTGACAGCACCACCTGATTTCCGAATAACCTCATTAACACCTGTTGTTTATCCGCCACAAAATAAAAATCTCAGTTGAAATAGCTGTTCCAATGGAAGCCTTACGGTTAATTTTACGGGAGGAATTGGAAATAAAAACTATCAATGGAAAAACACACAAACGAACCAAATCCTTAATCAGTTAACACAGACAGTTACAAACCTTGCTGCAGGTACATATAAGGTTACTGTTACAGATACAAATGGATGTTCGGCAAGCATGGAGCAGGGTATAATTGCTCCGGAGAGGGATGATTGGTCGATGATGGGGAATGCGGGTATTTTGAGTAGCCAGTTTATTGGCTCAACGGATAGCAGTAATTTGGTATTTAAGACAAATAATACAGAAAGACTTACAATTAAGGGCAATGGAATAATAGATATTAAGTCCTCCTTAAAAATATCGTCTCCATTATCATCAAATTATAACTCAGTTTATGTAAATAATGCAGGGGTAATAACCCTTTCATCCCCTCCGATTAATCCTTGCTTTTTAGCATTTCCAGATATTTGGTACCATAATAGTTGCAACAGCACTGCAGATATCTTTCTACGTTCACACTTTACAAGAGTAGGAATTGGAACCGCTACGCCACTAACTAATTTGGATGTTGCAGGTGGGATTAGATCAGGCAATCTGTCAGGAGCCACAGGATTTAATATTGTCAAAGTTGAAAGTGATGGAATATTTTCAACCCTACCGCCTCCAACGAATTATGCAAGCCAAAACATATTGCATGGGGACGGTACTTGGGGATTATTGCCGACAGGAGCATCATCATGGATTTCAAATGGAACGAGTATTTATTGTAATCCTCTATCAATAAACATTGGAATTGGTACGCAATCGCCTAATGAAAGATTAGAAGTAAATGGTACCGGTAGGTTTACAAGTTTAAGCAATGCAAATAAATTTAACACC
>JAYURB010000435.1:0-6698 GCA_043756425.1 Bacteroidota bacterium | reverse complement strand
TTGTATTAATTTCGGTACTGAAGATTGCTGCCTGAACGATCCCGTCATCTGTATGCTGAAAAGCAAAACATCCTTATTGTTTGATTCAAGCCACCGACTGAAATCCGGAATCATTTTTTCGGGCAGCTTGGACAGTAATACATAAATTTTTGCTGCATCCCACCCTGACATCTGTATGTTCTTACCGGATAAAAACGATAATGGATCTTCCGTACTAAGATTCATTATAGCAATCCTGCTTTCCATTCGCAGAATAGGATTTGGACTTTCAATGAACCGATTTAACTGAGGAATAGCCTGTTTGATATTCATCAGTGCAAGTTCACGCATTCCCTTTGCAGCTATGTGCCACCGTTTATCATTTAATTTTTTAATGGAATCGGTGTGCAAATTCAAACCAACATACAAATCTTCCAGCCGCTCTCCGCTTTCGCCCGAAAAAGTATCGTGCAAATGAATTATTTCTTCGAGCAGAACATTTCTATTAAAACGTTTTTCTTTATCAACTTTATCAAAATAACCTGCAATATTTTCAATTGAAATTCTCTCTTCAAAAAGTAATTTACTCAATACAATCTGGTATTTTGTCTTGATGTTATGTTTTTTAATAGCTCTGCCTGTTTTGTAAATTCTGCTGCTCAGTATAATTCCCAGCAAGATGAAAATAACCAATAGGAAGATTAGTGTTGTAGCCAATAATAACCGTATATGAACCGGAAAACTATAAACAGCTTTCCCATATTCATCATAGGTATAGTTAAGTTCAGACCAATTGATTTGCTGAAGTATAATTAGTATTGGAGTCAATGCTATTGTTTTAATGTTTTTTGAATTTCATTAATCACAATCTTTCTTCTGTCGCGCAGAATAGACTTCAGTCCGGGAATGAAATTTCCCGGGTCAAGCGGGTCGCCAATAGTGTTGTTGATATTTGTGTCAAAATCTTTGTTGGAGTACATTTTATTGACATCGGCATAAACAGCGATTCGAATTCTTCCGGCAAGGCTATCAATTACATTTGACATTCTTTGTTCACTAAATTCATTTTGTAAAAGATCATTTACGATTGCAAGATATCTTTTGCGTATATAACTATTTTTCCTCAGTGTATTATCCAGTAAGGGTCTTACGTCTTTGAATGGAACTGAATCAGGAACAAGTATGCTCATGCGAAGCAAAGAGGGTAAAGGCATTACAGGATTCCATGCAGCAAAAGCGTAATTTCCGTCAAGAGAAATCCAATTCCATTTATAAGTTGTACTATCGTGAAAAATGAAAAAATTATGCGGATAAAACATGTTGTACGCATCGATGTTCAAGATAAGATTATTTATTGCCCATGTTCGTAAACATTTGTCGAGATTAAATGCAGACTCCAGTTTTCGCAGATAGTCTTCTTCACCTAAAGTAGTATCGTTAATGATTTTAATAAATTTAACAAGGTCATTCCAGTCGTTTTTCTTTAAATTGTTTTTAAGAATAAATCTGTTATAATAACTGGTAGGGTCATCACCATAACTTTTAAAGGTTCCCAGAGGTTCTCCTTGAAAAAGATTTCCCTTTGACTCCCCAAAACGAGACTTTAAAAAGACCTGATCAATATTTTCTGTAACCAGATAAAGCCCGAGGTATTTGTTATTGAGATATACTTTTGCATATGTGGCTCGAGGAGCCGGTAAGCCTTTTTTATTCAAAAGATCCAAATAAATTTTTTCACGCATCATGGTCGGATCTTTAAAGTTATTATTCAAATTTATCTCCTCCAGACCATCCATATCCTGGCTTTTGATGTACTTGTTAAATTTAATTCGAAAAGGTTTCTTCTTTCCCGGGTAGAATTCATAGGAAGATTCGCCTTTGAACCTTATCCCGCAAGAATAAAAAGTTCTATCGTCTACCGTAATGTTTGACTGCATATAGAATGACACGTTAAGGGAATCAAATGCTTTTCTATATTGGACGAGCGAGTCCCAATAACTGCATTGTACAAAATTGATTTTTATCACATGAATGGAATCTTTTTCGAAAAATTTTTTTCCATAATCGGGATTATTTTTTTGTTTATTGTTTTTCGCAGGTGCGTTAGGTATTATTTGTCCAGTAACATCTGTAAAACCATAAAGCATTGAATATAAAAAAATCAAACAAAAAAGCGTTCTCATAAAATAGCGTTTAATTTTAAAATACTGTTTTCAATGTAATATTTGTAGAGATGCGGCGGTTAAATCGGGTATCGCCAACTTCTTCTTTCGAATAGGATACATCTAATTTCATAAGCCATCGGTTAATTATTCTTTTTTGGAGCTCAAGCCCGCCCTGTGAAGCCTGACGAATTGCAGCAACATCAAGAGTTTTGTTTTCATCAGGCGAACGTCCGCTGCCGGCTTTAAACCCCATAAAATTATCGGAATCGCCAAAATATATTCTAATATTCGCGAGTACCGTTATTGAACTTTTACTTAAATTGGCTGAACGAACTTTTTGATCTGTTTTCGGTGTAAAGAAAGTCCGTATATTAAACCAATAGTCTTTATAATAATTGGAAAGAGAGGCTGTATAGTTGAAGGAGTTTTTGTCGGCTATTCTGTATCGGACTCCTGCAGATGTTTCGAATCCTTTAGGGAGTTTAAAATACATTTCACCGTTAAAATTATAATCCGGAAAAATACTTATTTGGGAATATCCTACCAAAAGATTAGTATAAATTTTAGGATTAAAATGGACATAGCTTTCAAGTTCAAATTGTGGGCCTTGTACATTAAATTTGTTGGCGTAATTGGTTCTTAAGAGTACGGATCCAAAAGCATAACTTTTGCTGTATTCAACAACGTATAAATACTGAACTATGTCCTTGTTAAAAACTATTTTGTCTAACAAATCGACTTGCATACCTGCCTTAAAACTATTATTAAGTTTTCTGCCTTCAAGTGTATTCATCATTCGAACTGCTTCTTTCTGCCCGGGATTTAAATTAAGAACGCGCCTTAGCGTTAAGGCTGCATCACTTTTTTCTTCAAGTCTGATTTGCAGTTTGGCTTTTTTAAGAAGTAACTCCTCCGAATTAGGATAAAAGCCAAGGGCAATTTTTAAATAGTCTGCAGCAACTGAATAACTTTCAGTCCAGAATTCAACATCAAAAAATGTATTTAAGGCATCGAAATCATTTTCTTTCTCAATTAAAACCTTACTCAATTCAATCCGGGCATTGTCATACTGCTTGTCCCATGCATAGGTCCTTGCCAGAAATGTTCTTACTTCAAAATAACCCGGTTTTTTTTCTATTATTTTTTGACAAATTTTAATGGCAGAAGAATAGTTTTTATCGTAACTGAATTCTCTTGCCTTTTTAAAAAGTAATTCAATATTGGTGGTGTCCATAGAGGCAAAAGAAGTATCCGATGATTTGCTTTGTCCGTTTACGCAGACCGGAACAAGCAGACTCACAAAAACATAAAACCATATAATAGAAAAAAGTCTGTTCTGCAAATCAAACCGATTTTAGTAAAAGTTTTTTAACTCTGACCGAAAGTTCATTCGGACTGAATGGCTTGGTAATAAAATCATCCGCCCCCAGCTGGAAAGCCTCCAGGACAGTTTTTTCAAGTCCTATGGACGAAACGATAATAATCGGCGTTACCAAGCCCAATTCTTTTCTGACTTTATGAACAATTTCCAAGCCGGTTAGATAGGGCATCATTATATCTGTAATGATAATATCAGGTTCTATGGATTGGATTTTTTCAACCGCTTCTTTTCCATCGTATGCAAGAAAAACTTCATAGCCATCCTTCTGAAGTTTGAATTCTACCATCTTCAGCACCATTTCATCGTCTTCGCAAACTAAAACCTTTATCACAGTATAATTTTATTATTAATATGGAACCTGCAAGATAGGATATTATTTATTCAATTCCATTTCAATGCGTAGTTCTTTGAAAGCATTTTTACTGCATAATTCTAAATCACTTACCAGTTCAATAATAATATTCTTATCATCGGAATCATTGTTCCAGTTTTCAATTTTTGTAAGTGTGGACTGAACATCCTTTAGCCCAAGATAAGCATACGATGGTTTTATCCGATGAGCTATATTCTTTAATTCATCCCAATTTTGCTTTTGAATGCATTCATTCATTTTGTCCAATGCCTCCGGTGTAAGGTTCAAAAATGTTTCTATCATTTCAATGAAGAATGCATGGTTATCACCCGATATTTGCTTCAAATAAGTAAGATTTATAGGGGAGTATCCTACTTTTTTTTCTATTGTATTTTTTAAAGCAATTTCTTCACCCAGTTCATTTATTTGCATAGGCTGCTGTTTTTTAGATGCAAATGAAGAGGGAGTATTTATTCTTCGTATAGCATTAAATTTAGGTTCTTCATTTGTTGATGGTGAACCAAACTCACAGAGCGCAACAATTTTTTTCTTTAAAGTATATGGATCAAAAGGTTTGCTTATATAATCCTGCATTCCGGCATCAAGACATTTTTGTTTTTCAATTGGAGAGGCATGTGCTGTCATGGCCATAATAGGTATAGACTTTTTCGGTTCGTCAAACTCCGATCGTATATTCTTTACTGCTGTATACCCATCCATTTCCGGCATCTGAATATCCATTAAGATAATATCGTAATCATTTTCCCTTAATGCTTCAAGAACTTTTACGCCATTTTCTGCAATATCAACAGAAGTATTCCAGTCAGAAAACGTTTTCTTTATAACCATCTGGTTTACTTTATTGTCTTCAGCTATTAGAATTTTTAATTTCGAAATATCCAGAGTAGAAGAATCATTATTTTCTTTTACTTCAACAGGCTTTGAAGAAATTAAATAGGGCAGAGAGAAAATGAAAGTCGTGCCGGAGCCCGGTTTACTCTTTACTTCAATTTCACCATTTTGCATTTCAACAAGATTCTTTACTATTGTAAGTCCTAATCCTGTGCCGCCAAATTTTCTTGTTGTGTCACTATTGGCTTGAGTAAAACTTTCAAAAATGGAGGAAAGACTTTTTTCGGCTATGCCAATGCCACTGTCTTTAACTTCGAAAACTATGGTAACTTTTTCATTCTCAATTGACTTCATCTTCAAACGCAAACGAACTTCTCCTTTGTCAGTAAATTTAATTGCAT
Organism: Bacteroidota bacterium; assembly: GCA_043756425.1. Lineage (GTDB taxonomy): Bacteria > Bacteroidota > Bacteroidia > AKYH767-A > 2013-40CM-41-45 > JADKIH01. The sequence continues at coordinate 1,568 of JAYURB010000435.1, read as the reverse complement.
TACTGACAAGGTTGTTAAGTATCTGCGAAAGTCGTGTAGGGTCTCCTTCAATGTAAGCAGGAATAGTCGGGTCTTTTTCCAGACTTAATTGAACTTCTTTTTCATCGGCTTTGGCCTGGAATAATTCAATAGTTTGATTCGCCAGTTCATCAATACTGAAAGGAATATTTTCAAATGTCATCTTTCCAGCTTCAATTTTAGACACGTCCAGAAGGTCATTAATTATTATTAATAGATTATCGCTGCATGTATTTATGGATTGCAGATATCTTAATTGTTCCGGGTTCAAGGCTGTCTTTAGCAATATTCTTGTTAACCCAATTATGCCATTCATAGGTGTTCGTATTTCATGGCTCATATTGGCAAGAAATTGCTCTTTAACTTTAACTGAATCTTCAGCAAGTTGTTTGGCTTTTTTAAGTTCCTTTTCAGCCATAACATTTACAGTCTTATCGGTGGCTATGCCGAGTATGCCGGTTATATTCTTATCCAGATCCCGGATAGGAGAGAAGTATGTCTCAAAAAATTTATTTTCCCATTCTGTGATGGTTGTAAATTCTTCGCCGTTAATTGCTTTTGCAACGTCTTCTCTGGAAATGGGCAACCAACTATTTTCTTCAAACGATTTACTAAGTATTTTTTGTTTATCAATACCAAGTATCTCAAGTCCCCGCCCTTCGAAAAGCTGAAAGATTCCATTTCTGTCAATTGAAAATAGAATGATTGGAGCATTAGAAATTACAGTTTGTAATTGTTTTTGAGCTTCGTTCAGTTGATTTTCCAATTGAAGCTGTTTTACGCTTTGCTTCTTTTTGGTAATCATGTAGCGAATGATCTGACGCATTCCATCGCCGGAAATAAGGCTTTTGGAAATATAATCGTCAGCCCCAAGTTTCATGGCGTCTACAGCTATTTTTTCGTCACCTTGACTCGTAACCATTACAATGGGTGAAGTGTTCTTGGATTCACGGATAGACTTTAATAACTCCAGTCCCGTACCTCCGGGAAGGTTGTAGTCGAGAAAAATACAGTCGTATTCTTTTCCCAGAGTCGCCTCTTTGCCACTTTCGTGATCTTCGGCAAAGGTAAGCTCATGATCGATTCGTGAGTCTTTTAAAGCTCTTTTGATGATCATTCTGTCTAAATCATCGTCTTCAATAACTAAAATGCTAAATTTATTTGTCTGCATAATTCACTGATTTTCTTAACTATTCATTTACTTAAATACTTCATGAATGTTTAAAGAAAATGGCCAAAATCTTACAAAAAAAATAACCCCGTGATAATTCAATTGAATTATCACGGGGTTATTTTTTAAAATCTATAAATTATTACCGTTGGGAGAAGAAATAGTCAATCAAATCAAAAAACTCAGAGACGTCATAAGGCGACTGTCGGGCCAGATATGCATCAATAGCCTGACTGATTTCTTTAGGGGAAATAATGCCGTTTCTATCCATATCAATACTTCTGTAAAGATCCGGTATAACAGGTGCCGGCGAAGAATTGTTTTTAGGAACGTTGTTTAATGATTTTTCTGCTTCGGGATTTCGCTTTATATATTTATC
>JAYURB010000434.1:0-2877 GCA_043756425.1 Bacteroidota bacterium | reverse complement strand
TTTCCAATAAATTTTCATCTTCATCGCTTTCAATGGCATCTTCAATACTATCAGCTTCAAGGGAAACAACAGATTCCTCCAGTTCTTCATTTTCTGTTGACTCTTCGTTTCTTTTTGTACTATCTTCTGAAGAATTGGACTCATTTTCCAAAAAAGCGCCTTCTGATTGTTGTCCGATTTCATTTTCCTCTGCTACCATATGTAAATCTTTAAGCTGAGGAAGATCTTTTACGGACTTAATTCCAAAGTAATCCATAAATGAAGTGCTGGTACCATATAATACCGGTCTTCCGGGACCATCACTTTTACCGTAAATCTCAATAAGTTCCTTTTCAAGCAGTTTTTGAACGGCATAATCACAGCTCACACCACGAATATGCTCAACTTCTCCTTTAGAAACAGGCTGACGGTAAGCAATAATTGCCAGGGTTTCCATTTGAGAAACAGATAATTTCTTTTTGGCTTTGTGCTGAATAAGTGCACTTACGGCTGCGTGATACTGTTTTTTGGTCAAAAACTGGAAGCCTTCGGAAATTTCAAGTAATTCAAATGAAAAATCTTCAGAAACATACTTTTCTTTTAATTCCTCTATTGCTTTCAGGATTTCTTCGTCTTCAACGTCCCAATCAAATGAAATTTTCAAGGAAGCAGCAATTTCCTCAAGGGAAATGCTTTGTTCCGAACAAAAAATCAGGGCTTCAATCTGCTGTTTTAATAACTCCATAATTCATTTACTATTCTGACGCGAATATTGAAATAATAAAGGCACTGTGCAAAAAAATTTGTTGACAGTGGTTGATAAGTTGGTGACTTGTTTAGCCCTTTTCTTTGAGTTTGTATTGGAATTAGTGTTGGCTGTTTGAGGCTCAGGCAACTAAATGAAAGATAAGAAAATTTAAACTTTTAGGGGAATTTAATATTGGTAAATTTTTAAATAACAATATTGATAATTCTTCCATGAACAACGATAATTTTCTTGGGAGATTGTCCATTAAGAAGTTTGGTAACCTCTTCCATTTTTAGGAGGCCGGTTTCAATGTCCTCTTTACTTAAAGACAATGGAAGCGGCAGGTTTATTTTTGTTCTTCCGTTTACGGAAACAGGGTAAGTAAAGGCTGATTCTACCAGATATTCTTCATTGAATTCAGGGAATTCAGCTTTTGTAATACTATCTGCATGTCCAAGAATTTGCCATAGTTCTTCAGCAATATGCGGTGCATAAGGAGAAAGAATAATTGTTAGCGGTTCAAGAATTTCGTGTTTATTGCATTTCAAATCGGTTAGTTCATTTACACAGATCATAAAGGTGCTTACAGAGGTATTAAAAGAAAAACGTTCAATATCTTCCTTAACTTTTTTGATCGTCTTGTGAAGCACTTTTAATTCATCCTTTGATGGTGAATCATTGGATATGGAAATTACCGATTCGGCTCCGTTTTGTTTATGGAATAGTCGCCAGAGTTTGCGAATAAAATTAGATGTACCTGTAATACCATTTGTATTCCATGGTTTGGAAAGTTCAAGCGGACCGAGAAACATTTCATACAGTCGAAGGCAGTCGGCGCCGTATTTATCAATCATGTCGTCGGGACTTACAACATTCCATTTTGACTTTGACATTTTTTCAACCTCTGTTCCGCAAATATATTTTCCATCTTCCAGAATAAACTCTGCATTCTTATATTCTTCCCTCCAGTTCTTGAATGCATTGATATTTAGTATGTCGTTTTCAACAATATTTATATCAACATGAATAGCTGTTGTCTCGTAATTGTTTTTTAGTCCATTAGAGATGAAAACATTACTATCCTTTTTCCTAAAAACAAAACTGGAGCGTCCCTGAATCATTCCCTGATTAATCAATTTTTTTGCCGGCTCATCGATATGAATAAAACCAAGGTCCTTAAGAAATTTTGTCCAGAAGCGAACGTAGAGCAGGTGGCCTGTTGCATGTTCGGCTCCACCAATATAAAGGTCAACATCCTTCCAGTAATCCAGAGCTTGAGAAGATGCAAACTGATCTTGATTTTTGGCATCCATGTAGCGCAAAAAATACCATGAAGAACCTGCCCAGCCCGGCATAGTTGTAGTTTCTAAAGGAAATCCTTTGTAGGAAAAGTCCTTTGCTCTTGCTAAAGGAGGTTCACCATCTTCTGTAGGAAGATATTTATCTACTTCAGGCAATACTACAGGTAAATCTTTTTCATCAACGGTAAATGGAAGTCCGTCTTTATAATATACAGGTATGGGTTCTCCCCAATAGCGCTGTCTTCCAAAAACGGCGTCGCGGATTCGAAAATTAATCTTCCCCTTTCCTATACCCTTTTTTTCAATTGCATCAATTGCTTTTTTGATAGCATCCTTTACAGAAAGTCCGCTAAGGAAATCTGAATTGATAAGTTTTCCATCTTTGGCATCGTACGATTCAACATCTATATTACCTCCGCTGACAACTTCCTGAATGGGTATTTTAAAATGCCGGGCAAAAGCATAATCACGCGAATCATGGGCGGGTACTGACATTACAGCACCGGTACCGTAACCGGCGAGTACATAATCACCAATCCAAACAGGAATTTTTTCATTCGTAAATGGATGAATAGCATAAGCACCTGTGAAAATTCCCGTAATCCTTTTAACGTCGGCCATGCGTTCCCTTTCACTTCTGTTTTTTGCTTCAAGGACGTAATTCATTACTTCATTTCTGTATTCAGGAGTAACGATCATTTCAACGAGTTCATGTTCGGGAGCGAGTGTCATAAAGGTGGCACCGAAAATGGTATCCGGGCGAGTGGTGAAAACTTCAATTGCAAAATCAGTTCCATGCACTTTAAAGCTTACTTCTGCCCCTTCACTCCTGCCAATCCAGTTTCTTTG
>JAYURB010000433.1:0-2877 GCA_043756425.1 Bacteroidota bacterium | reverse complement strand
TAAGGCTGTGTAGCAGATAATAAATCATTTACACGTGTAGGACAAAATGGGTGCTCGTATTTTGGAACGCTGTCCCGGAGGGGATTACAGGGGAAACAATAGTCCTGAGTGAAACCTCCTGGTATTATAGTGCCCGTAATAGTCGTATCTGAAGAAAAGCTATTAAACACTGTCAACACTCCATGGTAGCCATGATGGTTATTAAAATGCGTTGCCGGATAAACCGGTGTCGGATGTACCGGGCAATTCCTAACACCTGCGTAATTGGGCTGTGTGACATCCATAGGAATAATATTTCCGTTTGCATTACCTCTAAAATTACAATTAGCCATTGAGCTTAATTCATGGTCACAATCGCAGCCGTTTATTCCATAATTAAAAAGAGATAGTACATGAACTTGTGTTTTATTAAACGGTTGCCAATTAGGCAGTGAGTCATCATTAAAAGCAGCGTCCTTCATAGTATAATTCGTTTCTGTTTTGCATTTATCAAAAACCTGACGCGATCCAATTACATTTAATAAATAGCCGTGTGTACCCATCAGACATGCACCGCCCGATTCGTCAATCGTTTGTTGAAAGGATCTGCGGCCAACTCCGGGTACATTCCATTCTTCATAGAAATTACACGACAGAAATTTTGTGTTTTTGTCATTTACCTGCGATGAATATGCTATGGGTGCTGAATGAAAACTCGAAAGTGTGCCTACAAAATTACATCTGTTAAAGGTCATGCCGCTTGATGAGGTTATTGTAGATATGAAACCTAAAAACAGACAGTCTTCGAAAGTATGCTTGAAGGTGTGTGGGTTATCCCATTGGCTCGACATGGCTATGTCGTGATTATACGAAAACTCGCATTTCTTAAATATGCCGTAGCTATTTCCATAGCCCCATTGTCCGCCGTTCGACTCGTATTCAATGTCGAGCCCGCAACCAGGACTTGAAGTGTACCTCGATTGTCCTGCATGAGTGAATTTACAACCGTAAACAGTCACGCCCATGCCCGAAGCCCAGGTCATATTGTTGCGCGCATTATAGGTGAAAATGGATCTGTTAATACGTAGGTAGAGCATGTGTGCATAAATATTTAAATTCGGATTGCCATTGTGACTGAATGGACACCAGGTATCTCTTAGTGTAATTCCATCGTAACCGAAATGATGTACATATACATTATTAATGGTAACGTATCTTGATGAGTTAAGGTAAATGCCTGAGTAACCTCCCTGTTGCATACCTTCTGTATAACCACCACCTATAATAGTATGATCAATGTTGCCATCCATTTCAAGATTATTTATTGTAATTCTATGACAGTAAATCAAAGATAGCATATCTCCAACAGTAGCCAAAGTGTCGAACTGGTTAGGGCCAAGTATATATGGAGTGTTAAGTGGATTTAGCCCCCACCAGATATATGAAATATACCTGTACATAGTAGAAGGTTCAAAAGCGCCATAATACATGCAGGGGTTGGTTCGAAGTATGGAAGCGGGTGTACCATCAGGATTAATATCCCCCTGAATTGTAAGGTTTGAAACTTTATAAAAGCTCAAAACATCATGTCCCTTTAAAAGCCAGCCTCCACCGGCGTTTTGCCTGCCAATGTAATACGTTCCTGCCTGTATGTTTAATATTTTTATGGTCGCTGAATCGAGGGATGCAAAAAAACTTGCAGCAAGTTCAAAGGCACATTCGTCTGAGACATCATCACTACCATCTGCACCAAAATCAGTGATGTTACGCATTACCGTAATGCAACCCGGGCACCCCGATGTATCTATACAAATGGAAGTAGAATTGTTGTAAGGACAAAAACCATTGGGCGGATAATGTCCGGGTGGCCCGGATATTGCTTGTACAGAGCATCCATTGGCATCTGTAACTGTCAATTTATTTGAACTTAAATTCAAACCGGATATTTTTTGATCTGTAGAACCTGTATTCCAGAGGTATGAATAAGGAGGTGTTCCACCAAAAACAGTTGAGAAGGCTTTACCATCATTGCCAAGTGGTGTTGAGGGATTCATTTTGTCGACCGTTACTTCTAATTTATTTGGACTATTTAATATTGCCGGAGTTGAAACAGTTACACAGCCCAAAGAATCTTTTACAGTCACAGTATATTCGTCAGCCAACAGATTATTTGAAATTGCAGAATTTCCTCCTGATGGTGACCAAACGTATGAATAGGGAGGATGTCCACCGGATACATTCGCTTGAATACTGCCATTACCACCAAGAAAACAAATTTCATTTTTTAATGTCGATAAAGTAACAGATGGGCCGTTTGTATCAAATATTTTAAAGCTAGAATAAGCCTGACAACTATTTGCATCCGTTACCATTAATGTTCCTTCCGTTCCACCCGTTAGATTTCCAATTATATTCTGATTAAGTGACGAACACGACCATTCGTAGTTAAAAGGAGGAAGACCTCCTGTAAGTGTTGCAACGACTTTTCCCTGTGCGAATCCACAAGTATTATCTGTTATGGTAAGGGTACTTTGAAACGGATTGGGTTGGTCAAGTACCGTGGTGTCGTAAACTATGCATCCGTCATTATCCATGATTTTGGCTACATACATCCCTGCAGATATGCCTGAAATTACGGTTCCCGTTTCATCGTTCGACCAATTACATGTGAATGGTGGATTTCCGTTTACAATAAGTTCTATTTTTCCTCCTCCGGGAATTGCACCAATGCCGCTTCCGCCTCCTCCAAAACATGTAACCGGTCTTATATTTTTATTTACGGATGGCCCGTCAGCATCCTTGATATTAGCTGTACCAAAAACAGAACATCCGTTTTCATCAATTACGTTTACCGTATATTCTCCACTTGATACATTATTGATTGTTTCTGACTCTTCT
>JAYURB010000432.1:0-2879 GCA_043756425.1 Bacteroidota bacterium | reverse complement strand
TTTTCAATTCATAAGTTATATTTTACAAGACTAGTTTTTGCGAATTTCAAATGCTGTGAGGATTCAATGTTATAATGGAATTTATACTTCAAACAGTGATGTATTGAAGAATTTTAAATGAGATTTACTTTAAAATTCTTTCGATTAATTAGAATTTAAAAAATACTCAAATTTGGAATATTGATGTACTATTTAGATTTTATTCAGGAACTAAAACCTTATTACCTTAGTAACGAAACGGACTAGCCCATAAAATACCTTATTACCTTAATTCCCGTTTACTCCTTCTTGATAATACCATTTTTACTTACCGTACTCTTCATTAAATTTCTTATTCTTGTAATTTTCGGAGTGACTAAAATAAAATGAGGGTAAAGGTTTTTGTATTCAATTTTAAAAAGAGTATACTTTCAATATGTTAATGAGGTAATAAGGTAAATATATGGGGAGCCGAATATTGCTACTAAGGGAATAAGGTTTACAATCGACATGAATGCAAGACTCAATTTCTCGCAATTAATAAACATCTTTAAATAAAAAAGGTGGTTATGATTAATAGTTCAAACAATAAATACATAATTTAACCAATTTTGACTACTTAATAAAATTCAAAATATTCTACCATTCAGAAGATATCTTGCTCTTTAGAATTTTTTAAAAGGCACATATTAAATTTCTATTAAAATAAAAATAGCCCTTTCATTCGAAAAGCTTTTCTACCTTCGTAAAAAAATTACAATGACTATTCTTATTATCGGCCTTCTATTATTTGCTTTGGCGCCAAAGACTCCTGAATTATTTCCACAAATTCAAGGTATTGCCCGCATCGCTCGCTTAACCGGTTTGGGCTTGGCTATTGTGGGTTTAGCAAATGCAACCATTAAACAAATTGATGCCGGACACGTTGGTGTTCAGTCGTTTTTTGGGAAAGTTCAGGAACTGATACTGAAAAGAGGGGCATGGAGGGGATTCCCGGTTTTCGAAATCGGAATAACTTTTACAGCTTTATGGTATAAATACTATTGACAACAACATTTATATTAATGTATATTTACATCATAAATAAATATTTTAAAATTTACTAGAATGGCAATAGAGACGCAATATAAAGGTAATACTGGTATTTGTAAGATTTCAACATCAAACTCTAATACTGACGGCTCAGGCAGTATGGGGGAACTAATTATTTCTAGTCAGTCAGGTGCAATTATTAAGACAATAATTATTAAAGCACTTGTTAGTACAACACAGGGTATGATACGATTCTTTGTAAAAAAAGCTGAGAGTATAATACTTTTATTTGAAGTTCCTGTGCTTGCGGTTACCAAATCATCTAGGGATGTTTCTTTTTATAGGGTGATCCCAATGAATTACAGCTTAGAGGCTGGCGATACTATCTTGGTTTCACCCCAAAACGCAGAAGAATTTAATATAATTGCTGAAGGATTGAATTGGTTCTATGGTGAAACAATTAGAGCTGATAGTACTCAATTTGACGCAAATACCGGTGCAGAAATTATTTCAACTGCAAACTCAAATTTAAATGGGTCTGGGTCAATTGTAACTGTATTTACTGCAAAGTCTTCAGGAACACATAATGGTTGTGAAATTACATCAATAGTTCTCAAAGCCCAAGTATCTACTACTCCGGGAATGATAAGACTTTATCTTTCGGATGGTGGGGAAATAAAATACTTGTTTCATGAAGTGATAGTTCCTGCGATTACTCGAAACGGAATTAATAAGTCTTTTAGTCACGAAGTAATTACGCAAGGAAGATTTGCTATTTCACCAGGTTATTTAATTCTTGCCTCAACTCAAAACGCAGAAGCAATGAGTGTTGTAATTGGAGGACTTGATTGGAAATATCCTGCCTAAGGATTTCAGATTAAAATAAAGTATCAACTAATATAAAAACAAAAAGATGCGCTCAATTAAAGACAGTTTATTTTTGCCTTTGCAATTAAGTAGTAATGAGGTAAATTTGCCCAATAGTTTAAACTTGGGAAATAGAATTAGTGGATGTTGTTGCAACTCTGATCTACAGCATGGGCAGGGATTACCGATAGTTGGGGAACATCATATATATAATCCCGATGGATCATGTGAGGTTATTCATGATGATGGATCTTCAACTTATGGAACAACATCTGGTTCAGGTGGAGATAAACGTTGCGTTAAAGATGGGCGAGTTATACAAGCTTAAAAATAGAAATTTTAATACATTAAGATTCAGCACAAATTCTATTTATGAAATATCATAAGATTTATCTATTTCTCCTACTATTCTTTTTTTTATTTAATGCAATTGCACAGCAACCTGAGAAACCTCCGGTATGCAATAATTATGTTAGAGACAAATTGATTTTTTTATTATTAGACTCTGCAAGAAAAGAAAAAGATACTAAAATGTTTGACCGATATTCCTTTAGATTTTTCAAAAATGAAGACACATATTATGTTAGATATTTTACTTCCAATAAAAATATTTCTTTAAGTATTTTTCCAAAACAGTCAGTAAATAAATTCGTCAGAGTTACTGAAATTGATGACAATTGTAATTTAATTTGGGCTTACTCACAAAAATGCGACACGTGTGCATTCGAAAACAATGATATTGATAAAGGAAAGGATATCGACAATGCTACATTAGATGATTTTTATAATTATAAGGCTGTGTTTGATTCAGTCTGTAGCTATTTTCAAATTCGGAAGCAATGATTCTTAATTATTTTGAAAAAATTTATACTCCTCTTATACTTTTTCTCATTTATTTCTTTCCAATTGTATTGCCAAGTTGCATGCCTTGATCTTGAAAAATCTTTTTACAATATTACGAGCGTAACCCAGACAGGAAATTATAAAGAGGATGTAAAGCA
>JAYURB010000431.1:0-6724 GCA_043756425.1 Bacteroidota bacterium | reverse complement strand
TCTATTTTGATATTTTATTGCTAAAGCCCTTTATTTATAAACATTCTTTATGTTTGAGTGAACCCTATTTAGTGCAGGATTGAAAATCCTGCACAGCGGTGCAGTTTACAAATCATCACAACGATAAAAATCCTGTATAGCAGAACCGAAAAGTTAGGCTAGGTCTTGAGAGAAAAAAACATTTAAAGAACCACCGCTGTGCAGGATTTTCAATCCTGCTCTAGTTAACAGCGGAACCGATAGCTATCGGTTTGCAATCCGCGTATAAAAATTCCTCAGTAAAATAGAGAAATCAAAAAGTAATCTCCCCCCGCTCAATCTGCTGAACAATATTCTCAATCGTTTTATCCTGCCCTTGCGTTGGATCGTATTCGTCTTTGAGGTCATGGCCGAAAAGTTTTGCTATGCCTTGAGAGAAAAAAGCGTTTAGTGATCCTTTTAATTGTTTAATAAGATCATAGGTAGTATTGCCGGTTTCCCTGTCAATTAATTTAATAAGGACATTGCCCTGATTAATGCTTAACTTTTTTACTTGTTCTTCAAAATCTTTACGAACTTGTTCTTCTACTGTTTTTCTATATTTTCTTTTTTCGCGATCGGTTTTCATCAAAGCCATTCTGCTGTTCATTTCATTTAATTTCACAGCAGCAAGTCTTGCATATGGATAAACTTTTATTACATTAAAACGAAGTCTGTAATACTCTTTAAGATTTTTTAAGTAATCAGGATTGGCATAATCGCTAATATTAACAATTGGCAGATTTACGACAGGAATGGTATCCCTTCCCTCAATAATAAATGGAAGTTTAACTCCTTCTTTTACCTGAATTGGTTCTTGAGAATAAACATTTCCAATAATGACAAAGAAAAAAAATAAAATGAAAAAAAAGTCTGAAGTACGATTTACACAAATGCGCATTGAAATATTTTCGTCCATTAATTTATTCCTGAATTCTATTTTGCTTCCAGTTAGAAACATGATTGTTGGCTGATTTATTTTGAACGCTTGCAGAATTCGATCCACGAATTGCATTTACAGCCAAAATGGATGCAATTTTCATTTCATCTTCAGAAAGTACAGGGAATTCATTTATTTTTTGGTGGTTTTTAACGAAATGCGTATCGAATTTTCCTGAAGTAAAAGCTTTATGATCCATAACAAAACGACAAAAGCCAAGTGTTGTAGTTACGCCGCTAATTGTATAATCGTCAATGGCACGTTTCATGCGGTCAATGGCTTCGCTCCTATCCTTTCCATATGTAATCAGTTTAGCAATCATAGGATCGTAGTAAATAGGAATTTCCATTCCTTCTTCATAAGAATCGTCGACGCGAACACCGGGTCCCTGTGGAATTTTATAAGAAGAAAGTGTACCAATATCCGGCAAAAAATTATTCTCAGGATCTTCAGCATATACCCTTACCTCAATTGAGTGACCGGTTATTTTCAAATCTTCTTGTTTGAACGTTAGCTTTTCTCCTTTTGCAATTCGTATTTGCTCTTTTACCAAATCAAGTCCGGTTATGAATTCAGTAACAGGATGTTCTACCTGAAGGCGGGTATTCATTTCGAGAAAATAAAAATTCATTTTTTCATCGAGCAAAAATTCTACCGTTCCTGCACTATAATAACCGCAAGCACGTGCAATCTGAACAGCGCAATTTCCCATTTCATTTCTCAAAGCGGGAGTTAAAACAGAAGACGGAGCTTCTTCAATAACTTTTTGATGCCGGCGTTGAATACTGCATTCCCTTTCAAAAAGATGAACAATGTTTCCATATTTATCACCGAGAACCTGAATTTCTATATGACGCGGAGATGAAACATATCGTTCAATAAAAACTGAACCGTCGCCAAAAGCAGATTTTGCTTCACTGATAGCCAATTTCATTTGTTCTTCGAATTCTTTATCAGAATGAACGATTCTCATTCCTTTTCCACCGCCGCCTGCTGAAGCTTTTATTAAAACAGGGAAACCTATTCCCTCTGCAATTGTTCTCGCTTCTTTAATATTTTCTACTGTTTTTACTGTCCCGGGAACGAGTGGTACATTAATAGCTTTTGCAGTTTCTTTAGCGGCAATCTTACTTCCGATTTTTCGCATGGAAGAACCTGAAGGACCAATAAAAATAATTCCTGCAGCCTCAACCATATCAGCAAAGTCAGCGTTTTCTGACAAAAAGCCATATCCGGGATGAATGGCATCTGCTCCACATTCTTTTGCAGCAGCAATTATTTTTTCAGATAACAAATAACTTTGTGACGATTTTGCCGGACCAATGCAAATAGCTTCATCGGCATACCGAACGTGTAAAGCATTTCTGTCTGCTTCGGAATATACAGCAACAGTCGCAATGCCCATTTCACGTGCCGAACGCATTACACGGATGGCAATTTCACCTCTATTAGCTATAAGAATTTTCTTCATGATTTATAATTCCAGATATCCGATTATCCTGTATAAAAGTTTGGCCAATGTATATTCTGAGAGAATAGAACCTTCAATGGGGGCACATTCAACGATGTCAAAACCTACTACCGTTTTTTTGCTGCAAACTAATTTCAAAAATTCCAATGTTTCATTCCAGAACAAACCATTGGGTTCTGCTGTTCCAACTGCAGGAATTACAGCAGGGTCAAAACCGTCGGCATCAATGGTAAGATAAACATGCTCAGGAAGTTTATCCAGAGCTTCCTGCATCCATGAAGGATTTTTTCTGATATAATGAGCATAAAAGGTATCGATAATCGGAGAAGTTTTTATTAACTCAGCCTCTTCTTTGCATTGAGCACGAATACCGATTTGAACCAACGGAACTCCCATATCATGAATACGTTTCATTACAGAAGCGTGCGAGTAAATATTGTCGTGGTACGATTCGCGGAGATCGGAATGAGCGTCAATCTGTAAAACTGCAAGCTTTGGATATTTTCGTTTATGTGCGCGAACAAATCCATTGGTAACTGTATGTTCAGCACCTAAAGAGATAACATATTTTCCTTCCTTGATTAAAGCTTCCGTCTGTTCGTCGATATATTTAACAGCTGCTTCATCGGTCTTTCCGGTAAAATCTAGGGGCTCCAAAGTAGCTATTCCACACTTTTTATAGGTTTCCATATCTAACTCTTCGTCGTAGAATTCTACAAAGTGTGAAGCGTTGACTATTGCTGCAGGACCTAAATTAGAACCTTCAATATACGAAGAGGTATATTCATAAGGAACTTGCTGTATTACGTATTTTGATTTCTTTAAAGAACAAAGTTCCGGCTCAGGAATAGCCAGAAATGCATCTTCATTAGAAAGAACTTTCATTGTATTTAATTTTCAAAAAATATTCTTGTTAATAGTATAAAGCCGAAAAGAATGGAATAATTAAATCACATTCTATTTTTTCAACAATTGAGCAACCAGGTCGGCTGCTTCTTTAAGCTGTATTGCTGAAAAAACTTTTAATCCGCTATCGTCAATGATTTTTTTTGCTTCAATTGAATTTGTCCCTTGAAGTCTGACAATTATTGGAATATTAATGGTTCCAATATTCTTGCAGGCATCAACAATACCCTGAGCAACTCTGTCACAGCGAACGATTCCACCAAAAATATTTACTAATAATGCTTTTACATTTGGATCTTTAAGAATGATTCGGAATGCCTGTTCTACTCTTGCAGCATTAGCAGTACCGCCAACATCAAGAAAATTCGCGGGCTCGCCACCGGCGAGTTTAATAATATCCATTGTGGCCATGGCTAAACCGGCGCCATTAACCATGCAACCTACATTTCCATCAAGCTTTACATAATTCAGATTGTGTTCGCCTGCTTCTACTTCTGTGGGATCCTCTTCCGTAACATCACGCATAGCCAGATAATCCGGATGACGAAACAATCCATTATCGTCGAAATTTACTTTGGCATCTACAGCAAGTATTTTATCGTCTGAAGTTTTGAGTACGGGATTAATTTCAAACATGGAAGCATCAATGGAATCGTATGCTTTGTAAAGAGCAGCAACAAATTTGACCATTTGTTTGAAAGCTTCGCCACTTAGGCCAAGGTTAAAAGCAATCTTCCTTGCCTGAAAGGGTTGCAATCCTGTAGCGGGATCAATCTCTTCTTTGAAAATCAGATGTGGTGTTTTTTCTGCTACGTGTTCTATATCCATACCACCCTCAGTGGAATACATAATTATATTTTTAGCATTCTGACGGTTAAGCAGAACGCTCATATAAAACTCTTTTGTTGGAGATGCTCCCGGATAATAAACATCCTGAGCAATGAGAACCTTACGAACCAATTTTCCCTGTGGACCTGTTTGCAATGTAACCAGGTTCATTCCCAAAATGGCTTCTGCTTTTTCTTTAACCTCATCTAATGATTTAGCAAGTTTTACCCCACCGCCCTTTCCACGTCCACCTGCATGAATTTGGGCTTTAACAACCCACCATTGAGTTCCGGTTTGTTTACTTAATTCTTTGGCGGCATTAACTGCATCGGCGGGAGTATCTGCAACAATACCTTCCTGTATTCCTACGCCAAATGATTTTAAAATTGATTTTCCTTGATATTCGTGGATATTCATGAGAGTTTAACTATTAGGATTAATGATTGTTTTATTTGCCTGATATCACTCTGAAAAGCCAATATCATTGGGCGCAAAAATAGAATAAATAAGCAAACAGATTATACAGAAAGATACCTGTTTTTAAGTATTTCTAAGTGGTGATGTTCATGAACTAAAATGAAGTAAAGAATTATCCTTGGACTAACCTGACTTGAGCCTGCAATACCTTTACGATCAAGGGTAGCAGCATCTAAATTAACAAAAAGGCTTAAGGTTGCTTTTCTTACTGTATTCCATTCAAGGGCAATATCGTTTAAGGAGAGGGACTTAAAATTGCTTTCTAACATGTACTTATTCTCATCAAAACTCGCCAGAGTAGTCTGATCGTTTCTTGCAAAACGTAAAGCTCTGTAGGACAAAATGCGATCAACATCGATTAAATGACCAATAAGTTCTTTTACCATCCACTTTCCCTCAGCGTATTTAAATTCCTCTTTATCGGCCGGAATTTGTTTTATTAAAGCTAAAACAGAATCACTTTGCTTTTCCAGGGCTTCAAATAAATCATTTCCGGAAAGATATTTCCAATATTCCTTGTAGTATGGACTCAAATCATCAAAGGAAGGAGGTGCAATTTTCATAAAAACAAATTAAACAATTGATTAATATATGTTCATGGTTATTAATTATTTATAACAAACCATTTTAATAAAATTATCGATTATTTAGTGAGCATTGTCAAAAGTGTATAACCCTTTAGCTTCTCACCTTTATACGACTCAGACCTAACTATTCCATTGCCTTTGGATAGCCATTCAACGGTATGCATTTCATACCCTATAATGTATTTTACTTTTTGAGTAGCTGAAATTTTAACACATTCAAATGTCCCTGCAGGAGTGGTAATAGTTTCTGTACCTACGACCGTTCTATCGGTTACATTAATCGTCATACCCGGCATTTTCATATCATTCATAAAAACATCCACTTTAAGAGAAGCGTCTTCTAGTTTTTGTCCCGCCGTGTAATTAAGAGGATAAGAAACATCGTTAGCATCAATTTTAACGGTCATGCTCTCCCATGCCTTTAACTGATCGGATGAAATAAGGCTTTTCATATTAATGAAAAAGGAACCTTCATTGCATCTTGCATCGTAATCGATTTTAGAAACAGGCTTGTTCTTCTCATCAACAATATCTGCATGAAGGGTAAGATTTACATCATTGCCTTTGTTTTCTACAGTCTGAATGGTGGTAGTGCAAACTGTTTGAGGCTTATTCTTATCATTGAAAGAAGTAAGCTCCATAATAGCTCCCTTGGTGAGAGGAAAGTACCCTTCACAGGTCTGACCATTCGCAGAATTAATTAAAAAAATAAAAAGCAGGCTAAATAAATATTTCATATACATTGCTATTAGATTTGCAACAAGATATCGTTTTGTATTAATTTATGAAAGTAAGTAATTTTGAGTTCATTTAAAATCAGATAGATAATTTAATAATACCACCCAACAATGTCCCTTGGGAGGAAGACAAACCGTGTTCAAAGCTCAAAGCTTATCATTTTAGGTCGGTAAAAACATGATTTATGTTGAGGATCCAATTTTCAACTTCAACCTTGAGAACTTACTTCCGGAAATTTAAAATGCAAAAATCGTTTTCGAAAATGATTTTCATCATAAGGAATTATTTATGTTTGTAAAATACCATTGATTCCTTGGCACTCATTTTACGAAAATTTTACTTTTTAACTGCTTGCTATTCAAAAAGAATATTTTTATTTGTATTTACCTGCCTGCAATTATTTCTAATAGATTACCACTCTATTGCTGAAATTCATCCTAAAAAATACACAGCTAAACCGAAGTCATCAGCCATTACAATTAACGGTACTCCTAATGAGCTAGCATGGACTTCGGCAAATGTGGCTAATAATTTTATTCAACTAGATCCTACAGAAGGGAGTCCTGCAAGCCAGATTACTGAAGTAAGGGTGTTATACGATAACACTGCGATTTATATTTCAGCTATTCTTTTTGACACTTATTCGGATAGTATCCTTCATCAATTAGGAAACAGGGATGGATCAGGGAACCTAAACAGCGATGGATTCCGTGTAAGTCTTGATCCATACAACCAAAGACAAAATAGTTATGTATTTGA
>JAYURB010000430.1:0-6731 GCA_043756425.1 Bacteroidota bacterium | reverse complement strand
CGGCAGCTATTTAGGAATTAATTATAAAATATTTAATTGGCTTACTTATTCATTCAGCGTTGATTTTTTTTCATTTAAATATATAAAATACAGAGTAGATCAACCCTCCCGGGGATATGATTTATCCCATCAGATAGAGTATGTACGAGGAAAAAAGTTTACAGCCCAATTGAGGATTCAAAAAAAAATGAAGCAGCAAAATGAAACGTTTTCAAATGAAACATTCCATAGGCTGATCGATAATAACCCTACGCGTTACCGCATTTCCATTCGAATGAAAATGGATAATACTTGGGAATTAGGTTTCAGAACTGAGTATGTCATGCCATCTAAATCAATAATCAAACAAGCTCCTGCCAGTTCTGTCAGTCAAAGTCTATATTTTCACCCCCTTGGTAAATCATTTAGTGCGAATGCCAGGTATTCAATATTTAACTGCACTTCTTTTGACTCAAGAATTTACGAATATGAAAATGATCTGCCGGGAGCATTTTCAATTCCATTTTATTATGGAAGAGGTTCACGATTTTATTTAAATATCAATTTTAAATTTATGCGCAGTATAAACTTTTCAGTTCGATACTCCATAAACTGGATTGATACTAATGAAGAATCCGATAAAGAATCATCAGAAATTAAATTACAGGCAAAAATAAACTTCAGGTAACAGTAAAATTAAATTCTGCCTGTTTTAAATGGTTCCAGAATTCAGGATAAGATTTTGTTACCGGAGCATATTCATCAATTGCCACTTCATTAAAAACCATCGATAACATAGCTTCAGCCATAACCATTCTATGATCGTTATGCGAACTAAACATTGAAATAGGATTATTAATTTGAATTGGGTGAATGGAGAAAGAATTATCCAATAACTCTACCCTACACCCGGCTTTAAAAAGTTCCGCCTGAATTGCAATTAAACGGTCAGACTCCTTAATTCGTAAATTTCTGACACCTGAAAATAAAGAGGGTATTCTAAGTCCGGCGCATGTAAAAGCAACAGGTATAACAAGGTCAGGGCAAGAAGAAAAGTCGTATTCGAAAAAAGCCGGAGCCGCTTTCAATAAATTTTTTTTTATTACAATGTCATCGTTGGAAACAATTGAATCAATATTTAATTGTTTCATAATATCCATAATTACGGAATCTCCCTGTATGGAATTTGTACTTAAGTTCTTCAAATGTATTTCCGCACCTTCTGACAAAGCAGCAGCCTGGTACCAAAAGGAAGCCGAACTCCAATCGTTTTCAATACGTATAGTCCTTGCCAGGTAATTTCCGGGAAGTACAACAATTTTATTATTCTCGAAATAAACCTCTACTCCAAAATATTTCATTAATGAGATGGTCATAGAAATATACGGCTTTGACATAACTTCTCCGACTAATTCAATTTCCAGTCCATTTGAAAATTTTGGAGCAATGAGTAAAAGTGCTGAAACATATTGAGAACTTTCTGAAGCATCAACGACAATTTTTCCACCAATTACCTTTTTACCGGTAATTTTTAGTGGAGGATAATTTAAGCTTTCCGTATATTTAATTTCGCATCCTAAAGATTTCAAGGCCTGTACAAGTTTTCCCACAGGTCTCCTTTTCATCCTTTCACTTCCTGTTAACAGATATTCTCCTTCCTGAATAGAAAGAAATGCAGTAAGAAAACGAAAAGCAGTGCCAGATTCTTTAGCATCAATTGCATAGTTTGAAAGGTTAATCAATATATTTTTCAATGCAATTGAGTCATCTGAAGTAGATTCATTTTGTATGTCAATATACTTCCCCGAAAGGGCTTGTATTATTAATACCCTGTTTGTTATGCTTTTGGAAGGAGTTAAAGAAACTTCCGACCGAAAATCCTTATTTCCACAATTTACAAGAATCATTGAACAGGAGCATTTGAAAACTCATGAATCATGAAATTTATTCCTTCGCGAATTAACTCAGAAGAAGGATGGAAAATTCCTGCCGGCTTTCCGGGTGAGCTTAGAAGAGAGAATGCTATTTTATCCTGCAAATTCTTTTTATCGGCATACAAAAACGGAAAGATATCTTCAGGAGAATAACGTAGATGGATATCGTTGAATAAATTCCTCAAATAACGAATTGCTGAATACATTTTTTCCTGAGGAAAACCTGCTAGTGTATGGCTAAGAAATAATTCACCCGCCATTCCGGCCGCAATGGCCTCGCCATGCCTCAAAGGGCGCACACCTTTTTGGGAAAAACTTTCCAAAGCATGTCCATAGGTATGTCCGAAATTCAAAATTTTTCTCCTGCCGTTTTCAAGAAAATCCTCTCCGGTTACTTCCATTTTGAAACGGACGGAATCTTCAATCAGTCGGTTTAGGCTGTTGCCATCGTAAAATCCTTTCTGATCAGTAAGCAACAAATTGAATTTATTTTCATCGGATAAAATTACATGCTTAAATATCTCAGCATATCCTGACCGTACTTCTTTAGGCGAAAGTGTTTTTAAAAAAAAAGGGTAAATGAAGACAGCTGAAGGATTTGAAAATGTTCCTAGTATATTTTTTTTATCCAGATAATTCAATCCTGTCTTTCCCCCCATAGATGCATCCACCATCGATAAAAGAGTAGATGGAATATTTATAAAACGAATTCCTCTTTTGTAAATGGAAGCAGCAAAACCTCCCATATCACTGATTACTCCTCCGCCAACATTAATAAAAAGTGTATTTCTGTCAGCATTTTTTTTAGACAAAACCGTGATAATATTTTCAGCATTGACTGTATTTTTCTCTGCTTCTCCGGCGGGGACTTCAATAATGCTTGCCGATTCAAGAATGATGTTCTCGGAAAGTATTAAGGGCAAACAAAATTGTCTTGTATTGGAATCAACTAAAATAAAAATAGAAGTTGGATTTAATTCAGCAATGAATTTTGATAATTTCTTAACAGATTCCGTACCAACAAAAACAGGATAACTCATGTTTTCTCATTTATGATTTATGATCTGAATGAGGTCTGACTTCAGACACTTCTTCCTGATACGTACCATTAAATATTTCTGTTTGCTGATGAATGGATTCATCGTGTATAAGAGAATAAAGCCCGACAATAAATTCCTTATCTAATTCTTTTACTTCTCCTGATTTTAACCGGGTTCGAAGTATTTCATTCCATCGTTCAACCTGAAGAATGGTCATATTATTTTCTTTCTTGTACGTACCTATTTCTCTTGCAATTGCCATTCGCTCTGATAACAACGACAATATATTTTCATCGAGTATATCAATTCTATTCCTCAGTACCTCCAGTTGATTCTTGAAGAAAACATCATCAACGGATGGTTTCCTTATGATCAGGTTTTCTAAAAGTCCCTTCAGTTCCAAAGGTGTTAGCTGTTGCTCACTATCACTTAATGCATGATCCGGATCGGTATGACTTTCAATCATTAATCCGTCGTAATTTAAATCCATGGCATATTGTGAAATTCGAGCTATAAACTCGCGTGATCCGCAAATGTGGCTTGGATCGCAAAGTATGGGTAATTCAGGAAATCTGCGTTTTAATTCAATAGGAATTTGCCAATTAGGAGCGTTCCTGTAACGTGAATTTTCAAAAGAAGAAAAACCCCTGTGAATAGCAATTAATTTATTTATCCCCGCTTTATTCAATCTTTCAAAAGCACCAACCCATAATTCTATATCAGGATTCACCGGATTTTTAACCATTACAGGAATGTCAGTACCGGAGAGAGCGTCCGTAATTTCTTGAACCAGAAAAGGATTAACTGTGGTTCGGGCTCCAATCCATAAAACATCAATACCGGCATTTAAAGCTGCTTCCACATGTCTTGGTGTTGCAACCTCTACGGTTACAGGTAAACCACTGTTTAGCCCTGCCTGCTTCAGCCAAAGCAACCCTTCCATACCAATACCCTGAAACGAATCCGGCCGGGTTCGCGGTTTCCATATACCTCCGCGTAAAAGATGAATTCCAAGTTTCTTTAATTCCACAGCACTTTCCATGATCTGCTTTTCCGACTCGACTCCGCAGGGACCGGAGACAAGAAAAGGGTGAGAAACTTTAAAAGGCAAAGAAGTTAATGGAAGATTCTTTATCATCGCTTTAGACATAAAGCAAAGATAAAGGCATTTAATTTAATCGCCAATGGAATATTCGCATGTTTTATCTTTCACTCCATGAATAGGCTTGAGCTAAGAATAAATTAAAATCCTATTTAAATGAAAATAACATCATTTGTTGTCCTTTCTTATCATTTTCCTCAAGGGAACCATTTTCTAAATTCAATAACCATTTTTTTCTCCACAAACCTCCTCCATAGCCGGTAAGATGTCCGTCCTCGCCTATAACTCTGTGGCAGGGAATAAGAATGGAAATCTTATTCATTCCATTTGCTTGAGCCACAGCTCTGATTGCTCTTAGATTATTTAGTGCTGAAGCTTGCTGTTTATAAGAACGTGTGTTTCCATAAGGAATTCTCTGCAATTCTTCCCAAACTGACTTCTGAAAATCAGTTCCTAAAGGTTGTAAAGGAATCGAAAATATTTTTCTCTTACCATCGAAGTATTCATGTAATTGGCTTTTTAATTTTGTGATTACCTTACTTTCTCCCGGTAAAATAGAAGCATTAAACCGTTTACTTACATCTTTAAATTCAGTTTCCAGCATTTTACGATCTGTAAACTCTAAAAGACAAATCTTTTCTTCAATGGAACATGTAATCATTGGCCCAATGGGTGTTTCAAACCTACAATAATTAACATTGCTTTTATTTCTGCTTTCCTTTGGAGTAAAACCTAAAATATTTTTAAAAGCCGAATTAATTCTTAACATTCGCTGGTATGCATGAAATGTCATTCCATGCTGCTTCTGAAACCATCTGCGGATTGTATTGGGGTCAACTCCCGTTTCTCGAAGATTATAATCCATAATTGTATTACCATTATTCTCTTCAATCTGCTCCAATAATTTCTGAATATACATAGGTGTTTCGCCTGCAGCATGGAGCGGATTACAAATTTTACATGGCCTGTATCCATGAACAATTGCAGCATGCGTGTTAGGGAAAAATTCAACATTTTCTTTCTTAGGCTTTTTGGCCGTGCAGGTTGGACGGCAAAATATGCCTGTTGTCCTGACAGCAGCAATAAAAATTCCTTCAAAAGTAGAATCCTTATCAATCAATGCTTGATACATAATTTCTTCTGTGAGTTCCACTTAACGAAGATACTAGGTTATAAATGTTAAAAGCAACCGAAAAATTAACAAGCTATTTTATTATTAAAATCATTGAAGATTATCCAAGAATCTATTAGGTTTGCATCAATCTATGAAAGATCATCTGGTATCGTTTGATGATACTAAAACAGCCTTCCTGTCAAAGTCAGATCGTGATTTGAAACGCGCGTATTGGCTTTTTAAAATAATTAGCTTCAATTGGCTTGTCAGAATAAGTCCTCCTTTTGTGCAGTTTGCTTTATGGGCCAGGTTACCCGTTAAAGGACTTATTCGTGCTACAGCATTCAGGCATTTTTGTGGCGGCGAAAATATTGAATCTTGCAGCAATACAATTCAGAAACTCGCCGAATTTAATATTGGAACAATTCTGGATTATTCCGTTGAAGGAAAAGAATCTGAAGAAGATTTTGATAAAGGATTAATAGAAACCCTTTCCACTATTTCGCGTGCCAAAGGTAACAAGAATATACCTTTTTGTGTTTTTAAACCTACAGGTTTTGCTCGATTTGCTTTGCTCGAAAAAAAGAATGCGGGTGTTTTGCTTAATTCAGAAGAAGAAAAAGAATTTGATTCCTTTAAAAAGCGAATAGAAAAAATTTGTCAGGCTTCTTTTGATGCAGATGTTCCTGTATTTATTGATGCTGAAGAAAGTTGGATACAGGATGTAATTGACGATACGGCAACTGAAATGATGATGAAATTTAACAGAATCAAGCCTTTAGTTTTCAATACCTTGCAAATGTATAGGTCCGGAAGAATAGAGTACCTTGAGAAATGCATTCAACATGCTAAAGACAACAAATATATTCCGGGTTTTAAAATAGTTCGGGGAGCATATATGGAAAAGGAAAGACTGCGTGCTGCAAAATTAAATATTCCTTCTCCAATACAAATTGATAAAGCATCAACGGACAATGATTATAATGCTGCTTTGCGAATAATCCTCAGAAATATAGAATCTGCTGCTTTGTGTTGCGGTACACACAATGAATCAAGCAGTTTGATGCTCGTAGAATTGATGGAAACCAACAAACTCTCAAACAACCATAAATACATCTGGTTTTCTCAACTCTATGGTATGAGCGATCATATTAGTTACAACCTGGCTAATAAGGGCTATAATGTCTGTAAATACGTTCCCTACGGACCCGTAGAAGCTGTACTGCCATATTTAATCCGCCGTGCTCAGGAAAACACTTCAGTTGCCGGACAAACAAGCAGAGAATTATCGTTACTGAGTGAAGAACTTAAAAGAAGAAATAAATCGAATAGAAGCAAACAGAAAAATTATTAAATCCAGGCTGCTTTTATTAACTCCAGATCTTTATACGGAAGCTTGCAAACCTCAGCAATATAACGATTGGTAATTGAGCCATTGTACATATAAACACCTGTTCTAACAGTTTTGTTTTTCCAGATAACTTCATCCATTCCTCCTTCTTCTGCAGCAGATAATAATATCTGACTAAAAATGTTACTTAAAGCAGTTGAAGCCGTTCGGC
>JAYURB010000429.1:0-2892 GCA_043756425.1 Bacteroidota bacterium | reverse complement strand
CGTAAGAATTACAAATCCAAAAAGACTAAGGAGAAGTAAAAAAGTAAAATGCAGCTGCAGCAGGTAGTCGAGCACAAAAACAAGTGCATAAACTACTGTTACTGGCAGTAGCAGTAGTTTATGCACTTGTTTTTGTGCTCGACTACCTGCTGCAGCTGCATTTTACTTTTTTTCTTCTCCTTAGTCTTTTTGGATTTGTAATTCTTACGCTGCTGTATATGTGGTTCCGCGTGCAGGCCCCTGAAAAGCAGCCTGAAGAAGAACAGATAGAAACTGCCGAACCAATTGATAAAAGAAAAATTTTCAGAGAAATAATTTCGAATACCGGAGAAGTTTTCGATGATGCAGTTTTTGTCGTAAATGCAGTAACAGGGCTTACTATTGATTGCAGTGTAGGGGCCTTAAAACTTTTTGATGCGACAAGTAAGGAACAATTGACAGGAATAGACCTGACTGAGTTATTTGATCCTGCCTGGCCTTCCGACGAAAGAAATGCAATTAAACTCGGACTTGAAAAATCGGGTAGGGCAAAGGTTCGCGGTATTTTTCGTGCTTTAAACAAACAACCCTTTGAAGCAGAACTTCAGGCTATTCGAACTACAGAGGCCGGACTTGCTGTTATCAGTGTAAGAATATATCCGGTAATTCGTACTGCTGCACCTGAGGAAAAAATACCGGTTAAAGGATATGAATGGTTTGATGATGCAGGATTCCCTATGGCCATCATCGGCCCCAATTATGGTTTTGTAAGAGTGAATGCATCCTTCTGCAGATTGACGGGATATAATGAAGATGAATTGCAAAGTATGTCAATCCTTTCACTCATTCATCCCGACGATAAGAAGGCAGAGAAACTTTTACTCACTGCTTTATTCCGTGGCGAAGTACCTTCCACCAAAAGCGAAAAGCGTATGATCAGACGCAGCAATGAAATCGTCTGGGTTAGTACTTCCGCTTCTCTTTCGCGCGACAAAGAAGGGCATCCGAAGTTTATTATTTCAATGTCGGAAAACATTACTCAAAGAAAACGCATTGAAGCCATTCTTTATGAAAACAAAGGGAAGTTAAATTCATTAATTGAAAATGCAGAGTATTCAATTGTAACGGTAGACCGTCGTCATACTATTCAGTTGATTAATAAAAATTTCAGTACGCTGCTTTTCACACACACTGGTATTATAGTTGAAACCGGTTTTAGCCTTTTGGATATTCTACCGCAAGCCTTTCATAAGGATTACCTGGAATATCATAAGAAAGCCTTTGAAGGAGAGCAAATAATTTTTGAAAAGACATTTACCGTAAATGGAAAAAAATCGGAAGTTGAAATTGTTATAACTCCTGTAAAAGAAGAAAATGGTTTAGTGAGGAATATTTCAATTTTCGGACACGATATATCAGACAAGAAAAAGAATGAGTTGAATCTTATTCAGGCTAAAGAAGAAGCGGAAGCATCTACCCGCGCCAAATCAGGGTTTCTGGCAACTATGAGCCATGAAATCCGCACTCCACTTAATGGAGTTATTGGAATGGGGCGCTTATTAAGCACGACACCGTTGACGCCGAAGCAACAGGAATTCGTTGATTCTATTTTGTTGAGCGGCGATGCTTTGTTATCCGTTATAAATGACATCCTCGATTATTCAAAAATTGAATCAGCGAGGATGGAGCTGGAGTATAAGCCTTTCTCTCTTAAACGATGTATTGAAGAAACCTTCGACTTATTGGCTTCTAAAGCAATTGAGAAAAATCTTTCTCTACAATATTCAATTGCAAGAGATGTTCCTTCCTATGTATACGGCGACATAACGCGCGTGCGACAGATACTTATGAACCTTGTATCGAATGCAATTAAATTTACAGCCAAAGGGAAAATAAGCATTAATATTAGCCAAAAGAATGTTCAAAACAATAAGATAGAACTCCGATTCGATGTTAAGGATACGGGCATTGGTATTCCTGCAGATAAAATCGGAAAACTATTTCAGAGTTTCACGCAGGCAGAAGCAGATACTTCCAAGAAATACGGCGGTACCGGACTCGGACTTGTCATATGCAAGAATCTTGTTGAAATGATGCATGGAAAGATCTGGATTGAAAGCAAAGAAGGAGCAGGGTCAGATTTTATTTTTACCATTCTTACTGAAAAGGTTAAACAGGAAGATGTTCCTAAGAAAATTAAGAATGGAACAAACCGTCTGGCTAATTCCTATGTACTTATTATCAGCGACGACAGAACGGAAGCAGCTCTATATGCCGATTATTTTAAACGATGGGGGATGATACCTCAGATTTCAAGTGATACTGTACATGCTTCAGACAGTGTAAGGCAAAGAAGCGACTTCAATCTTGTTATGATTGATGCACAATTAATAAGTACCAATTCATTGCAGCTGGCTAAAGAAATAAGAGGCATTCGTTCGAAAGATGATTTGCCAATAGTTATATTTAATGCTGTTAAGACAGAAGATATATTCTTTGATTATACAAGCGATGTTGTTTCTGCAGTCATTCCAAAGAATGTAGACCGTTCCAAAGTACTGGATATATTGATCAGTGTTTTCTCTGTAGAGGAACATCAGCGATCAAGGGATGAAAAAGCAATTCCGGTTACGAGCAAAAAACTGGCAGATGAACTGCCTATTCGAATATTAATTGCAGAAGATAATCTCGTCAATCAGAAACTGGCACAAAATATTTTTGAAGGATTTGGTTACAGTCCTGTTATTGTCTCCAATGGTTTACAGGTTATTGATCAATTAAGAAAAGCATCATTCGACCTTATTTTCATGGATGTTCAAATGCCGGAAATGGATGGTTTTGAAGCAACTCGTTTCATTCGCATAAAGCTGCAGCCGACTGTACGCCCTGTAATCGTGGCCATGACAGCTTTTG
>JAYURB010000428.1:0-2898 GCA_043756425.1 Bacteroidota bacterium | reverse complement strand
AGTCTTAAGCGCGAAATGGAATCTTTATTAAATGTACTGCTAGCAGATTGAGCGCGTGACTTCGTCCACGATGCGGATTTTAAAGTTGTAACGAATTTTTTTGTCTATTTTGAAATGCTCGGTAAAATGTACGTAAGAAAATACCGCGCTCTGTGGTGGACGAAGTCGCCCGCTCGAGTTAATTGTTGAGCTTTTATTAATATTTTTACTTCGCGCTTAAGACTTCGCCCAGCGGTAACTAATCGTTATTCGTCATTCGTTATTCGTTACTCTGCCATCGTTACTCAACATCAAATGATCGTCATTCGTTAGTCGTTACTCTGCTATCGTTACTCAACTTTTTTAAGTTAAGCAGACTTGTTGATTAACGATCAACGATTAACGACCAACGACCAACGACTAGCAAATCAACGACTATCGATCCATTGCCTAACGAATTCAGAGGTATTTGAGGTTTTTTGGCTAATCTAAATCTATTGATTTCCCTACCTACAAAAAGCACCTTTCATATTTCGATTTAATTTTGTAAATATGCATTCAAGACTCCATGTTTACAGGGTTTTTATATAAATCGATACTCCTTATTAAGGTTTATTATTAAAGTCCTAAAAATCGCTCCCAAAACCAAATTATTATTTATGATTAAATTTCTTTTAAGGATATGCCTAATCCTGATTTTACTGATTGGGCTGCCATTCATTTCATTTAGCCAAAATTCAGCCAACTATTCTTTCCTTACCAATAGTACGGGATCGCTTGCGCTTGATAAGAATAATAATGCCATTGATATGTCGACAGGGACCACACAAATCTATGGACCGAATATCGATTTTCCCTATACACCCATACTGCAGAATATTGGTTTTACATTTTATTTCATGGGTCAGCCGTATACTAATTTTAGTGTTAATCCCGATGGGCAATTCAGATTTGGCACAAATTTAATGAGCGGTCAGCAGCAGGGATTTGCTTTGAATGAGCCCAAATTATTTCCAATGAATTATAGTGGCAAGACAACAGCAAGTGGCAAGGTTCATTTCAAAGTCCAGGGAAGCACACCGAATTCAGTTTTTATTCTGGAATGGAAAGATATATTGATTCCTGATTTCGGTACTTCCAGCACTACTGCTTCCACATTTCAAATCAGGCTCTATGAAAATGGCGGGGTGATCGAATATGTTTATGGAACCATGGTGAATACATTTTCCGGTTCCATCACCTATATTCTAGGATTCGCTTCAGGAAATGCTTCGGGAACTATTGGACAAATCGCCAATGTTACTACGAATCCTACATTTAATTCCACATCTTCAACTTCTGTCTTCAATACATTTCCTGCCAATGCAGCGATGACCGGTCTGAACAGTGCAGTGGATGGAAGCCGGAGGATTTTCAGATTTACACCACCGGTTGCGAATACTCCCTCTAACCTTGTTTTGAGTAATGTCACTCCTACAAGTACTACGCTGAGTTGGACGGATCTAGCAACAAATGAAATTGGTTACCAGATTTACCGATCTACCGATGGTGTAAATTACTCTTTGGCTTCTACACTTCCACCAAACTCAACCATTTCCGTTCAAAACGGATTGTCTCAGGCTACAAATTACTTTTGGAGGGTGGCCGCTTTCACGGAGGGTCATCTTACAAATTTTATTGTTGGAAATGCGACGACTACTTCGTGTTCGATTTCAGGAGGAGTGAAAACAATTCCGGGAACCTATCCTTCGCTTACAGCTGCCGTTGCAGCTCTTCAGACCAATGGAATACAGGGTCCGGTTATATTGGAATTGCAGGCAACCTATCCGGCGAATGTTGAGACTTTACCAATTTCATTAGGCATTGTCCCTTGTGCAAGTGCTGTAAATACAATTACGATTCGTCCTGCAGCCGGAGTAGTAAATACAGGATTGGTAACCTTCAATTCAGGAAGTTCGATTGAAATCAACGGAGGGACTTATTGGATTATAGACGGCCGTTCGGGCGGAACCGGAACAGCATCCAACCTTACATTTTCCAATGCAAGCGGCAGCTCAGGTAGTTCTGCTTTAAAATTTAACAACAATGCTTCAAATAATATTATCCGGTATGTTTCTTTTTCGGGAACCGGCACTGCAGCAACCACAGGGGTAATAACTTTTATTGGATCTCCTACTGAAAGCAGTAGCAACAATTTAATTGATAATTGCAGTATTGATGGAAATGCAGGCAGTACTGCATCCCCTACATCGAATGTTTCCAGAAACGGAATTTATTCACTTGGAAATTCTCTAGCACAGCATAGTAATAACATCGTATCAAATTGTAAAATATTCAACTGGTTTGTGGCGAGCGCTTCATCCACCTGTTCGGGTATATTCCTCTCGTCTGGAAATACAAGCTGGACCATTACCGGAAATAGTTTTTACCAAACATCTCCGAGAGTTTCTGTTTCCGGAATTAATCCACTCATAGCAATTAATATTTCTAATTCTACAACAGGGAATAATTTCAGCATTTCAAATAATTACATCGGGGGCAGAGCAGCGCTATGCGGAGGAAATACCTGGACACAAAGCGGAGCAGATAACCAGTTTATTGGAATAAGTTTATCCGTTGGTGCTGCTTCTGCGTCAAGTGTACAAGGCAATACAATTAAGAACATAAATACAACCACGACGTATTTCGAACCGTTCTATGGAATTTATGTTACGAACGGAAATGTTAATATCGGAAACATAACAGGGAATGTGATTGGAAGTTCGATAGGAACGGGTTCCATCAGTGTGCTCTCGGGGAATACGACAAGTTCGGGCGGGAACAGCAGGGGAATTGCAATTATTCCTGTTACCTATGGTGTGACAAATATTTCCAACAATTTCATCGGATCGATTACTTTGGCGGGAACCACAGCGCAGG
>JAYURB010000427.1:0-2900 GCA_043756425.1 Bacteroidota bacterium | reverse complement strand
TACGATTTGGCTTCTTGTTCGGCTATGTCCATGGTTTTACATTTATTATCAGACAACCGGGAAAATCCGGAAGAATACACTAACAATAAGAAGAAAGTAATTTTTAGTTTCATGGATTGGAGGGACTAAGTATTATAAAAGTACGCAGAGAATCCATATAAAAAAAGTAAACCTTGAAATAAAATAAATGGGAATTTGGATGAATTTAACTTTCCCAACTCCATCACCGAACAACCATAATTTTTGTACTGTAAATTCTACTATCGGTCTGAACAGATAACACATAAACCCCGTTTGTTTGATTTTCCAAAATTAGTGTACCGTCTTTGACATTAAATTTTTCATAACCAGCCACTTTCTGCCCATAAGCATTTACAACTTCCAGCTTAATAATTTTTTGATTTATTGGTATGTTTAAATTAAGGATGCCTGTCGTTGGAATTGGAAACAATTTTAAATCTGAAAAATCCGAAATTAAATTAATATTTGTAGTTGCTTCAGTAAGTTTTTGAATAAAAATATCCGTAAATCCATGTGAAGAAAGGTTTACAATTCCGGCATTGGGATCAAAATCTGTTACGAGCTGATAATCGCCAATTGTATATATATTGCCCAGGTTGTCTGCCAGTATAGCACAACCATTGTCGGAATTATATTGACCCATATTAAATGCCCATTGGTAATTACCCATGCCATCGAGTTTGATAATAAATATATCTGAACTCCTGGCAGGTAAAATATTTATACCTGCTCCGGTATTAAAATCGATAGAATCAAAGAAAAATCCAGTTACAAAAACGTTACCTGATAAATCAACCTCAATGCCGTTACCCTGATCGGAATGCGCTCCACCCAAACTTACTGCCCAATCAAAACTTCCTGAAGAATCCAGTTTGCTAATGAATATATCCTGACTCGCTCCGAATGATACCAGATTATATACACCGAAACCGGGATCTAAATCTGCTGAGTCTTGAAAAGTACCTGTTATATAAACATTTCCAATTGCATCGACAGTCATTCCATTTCCGAGATCGTAAGATAAGCCACCGACTTGTTTAGCCCAAATAAAATTCCCTCCGGAATCAAGTTTGCTTATATAAATATCATTGACACCGGCTGAAGTCAGATTATATGTTCCAATTGAATCCGGATCAAAATCGGACGTATTCTGAAATGAACCCATTGTATAAATATTTCCTCTTCCATCTAATTTAATTTTTCGTCCGTTCTCTATTGCTGTTCCACCTATATCTTTAACCCAGACAAAATTTCCCTAAGCATCAAGTTTAAGAAGAAAAGCGTCTGCAAAAACTCCCGAAATTAAATTATGGACACCGTTACCGGGATCGAAATCAACGGTACCTTCAAAAAAACCCGTAGTATAAACATTGCCTGATTCATCTAAAGTGATTGAATTAGCAATATCGTCAGAACTTGAGCCAATACTTTTTGCCCACAACAAACTACCAGACGAATCCAGTTTGCAAATAAAAAAATCATAGGTACCCAATGCAGAAATGAGATTTACAACTCCGGCATTCGGATCAAAATCAACAGTCTGTTTATAATAACCGGTAATATAAATGTTGCCTGATAAATCAACAGCTATTGAATTGCTTCTTTCAACAAGCGTATCTCCAATCCGCTTTGCCCATTGCAAATTCCCATTTGTATCTAATTTACTAATAAAGATGTCCTCATAAGTTGGTGAAGCAGAATTTAAAATCAAAATACCCCCGTTTGGATCAAAATCTACCTGGCCCTTAAAAGTTCCGGTTGAATAAACATTACCGTAAGCATCAAGTGCAATATCACTTGAAAAATCAGATAACGAACCTCCAAATCCTTTTGCCCAAACTAAAGATCGTATTTGAGCTTTAACTACGGAGACTGAAAAGAAAAAAATAATAAGAGATGTTGAGAATTTTTTCATTGAATTCGAAATAATTAATCGAAATTACTTCTTCAAATTCGTCATCGTTGTCAAAGCCATCATCTGCTTCATTGTCTGTTGCATTCCTTCCGAAGATCCGTCGAGGAATATTACATTTCCTTTTCCGAATTCGGCGAAATTTTTAATGGCTTCTGTCCACATGCTGAAAAGAATTACAGATGTATCGAGATTGGCTTCTTTCAATTCAAGTGCGGCCTCTGTCATACCTTTTGCTACTTCTTGTCTGAATAAAGCGACACCCTGCCCGCGCATTTGAGCTGCTTCGCGTTCTGCTCCGGCAGATATTTTAATGGCATTTCCTTCTGCCTCCGCTGCTTTTGTTTTTGTAATTAAAAGTGCCTGGCCTTCGTTTTCAGCTGCTGCTTTCAGGTTATTGGAAGCAACTACCTGACTCATGGATTTCATGATTACTTCGTCAAATGTAATGTCGTTTAATTGAAGATCTTTTAAATGATAGCCCCAGTCTTCCAGGGTACGGTCAATTTGTTCTTTTACATGTTCTGTAATATCCTTACGAAGACCAAGAACATCGGATTGTTTTTTTGTTGCAACATATCCGCGTATCGATCCTTCAATGGTACGAATAAGTGCTTGCATGAAATTTCTGTCGTCAACAAACTTAAAGGCAACATCTATTATATACTTTTCATTCTGATCGATGACCGAATACAAAAGCATGGCTTTAAAATAAACATTAGCCTGATCGATTGTAATGGCCTGAAATTCCAATTCGACGGATCGGTTTTGAATTGAAATCCTCTTATAAATCACTTCAATAAAAGGAATTTTTAAATTCAGTCCTGGCATCATTATTCTCCGGTATTTTCCAAAAATAGTTACGACTGCAATGTAACCCTGTTGTACGGTAACGAAACTGAGAAATAATGTTAGTAATACAATAACTAGAAATATAAGTGGCGCTGTTCCCATGGTTTGGTTTTTT
>JAYURB010000426.1:0-6770 GCA_043756425.1 Bacteroidota bacterium | reverse complement strand
TAAGTCCATTCCCAAGAGAAATTCCACCCGATGGTATGCTGTACCAATTAACAATAGGAGAAGAAGTTGTAACCGTGATAGTAACAGTTCCCGGACCGCAATGGCTTCCGCTAATGAGTGATGGTGCTGTAGGAATAGTATTAATTACTGCAACTACCGGTACACGCGGACTCTTGCAGGTTGTTCCGGATTCAACATAATATGTAGTTGTTGATGCAATAACACCTGTATTGAATAAAGGTCCTGTCGCAATTGATGAGCCACCTAATGACAATGAATACCAATTCATAGAATCAGGAGAAGTTGCGTTTAAAGAAACCGATCCTGAGCCACAAAGGCTTGCACCCAATACTGTTGGCGTTACAGGAACCGGATTAACTGTTGCTACAACAGGCACCCGTGGACTTTCACACCCATTAAATGCCGAGGCATAATAAGTAGTTGTAGATGATATTGAAAGTGTGTTGTAGGATAAACCTGAAGTTAATGGAGTACCCCCTGCCGGACTGCTATACCAATTTACTGTATTTGCAGAGCTGGCAGAAAGAGAAACACTTCCGATTCCACATCTTGATCCGTTAACTACGCCTGGACTTGCAGGTTGTTGTGCTACTATAACTTGAACAGGAACTCTTGCGCTTCGGCAGATATTTGCTGCTTCCAAATAATAAGTAGTGGAATTACTGAAAGATGCTGTATAGGAAAGTCCGGTATTAAATGAAGTTCCTCCCGTTGGCGCATTAAACCAATAAACCGTATCATTTGAAGTAGCATTTATTGTCACAGTTCCGGGTCCACAAATTGCCGTTGAAGAAGCTGACGGTGTTGCAGGAATAGAATTAACTATTGCTTTAACAGGTGTTCGGCTTAAACTTCTGCAAGTTGTTCCTGCTTCGGCATAATAGGTCGTTGTTAATGAAATGGATGGAGTTACATAGGTATCGCTGGTAATAAGTAAATTACCTGAAATTGGTGCATCGTACCAATAAATAAGTTCCGGTGAAGTTGCATATAATGTTACAGATCCCGCTCCGCATCGTCCAGCATTGGTCGAATTCGGTGGTTGAGCAGGTGTACCGATATTAATAGTAAGCGGTACTCGGCTGCTTGGACAAAAGTAGCCGTTTTCAACATAGTATACAGTTGTACCGGTAATAATTGGAGTATTGAAAGAAGAACCGGTATTTAATAATGTTCCACCTGAAGAAGCAGAATACCATCGCACCTGTTCTGTTGCAATTGCATTTAAATTGATGCTCCCTGATGAACAAATTATAGTATCAGAAACAACAGGAGGTCCGGGAATATTATTCACAATTGCGATTACACGCTGCCTAACGCTGGCACAACCATTGTATATTGCTTCTGCATAAAATGTATCCGTTACTGCCAAAGAAGGTGTCGTCCATAAATTGCCGTTTCCCAAAAGAGAACCACCATAAACATCACTATACCATGTAACAGGATAAGGAGAAATTCCTGTCAACACCACTGAACCACTGCCGCATCTTGATGTATCGTTAACATTAACAGAAGGAGCTGTAACAACACTAACAAAAACTTCTACTCTTGAACTTGGGCATACTGTTCCTGCTTCAACATAAAAGGTAGTATCGTTAAATAAAGTATTTGTAATAAAAGTAGAACCGGTTTCCAGTAAGCCGCCGGCACTTGACTGGTTATACCATCTGATTTGTGCAGTATCTGTTGCTGTAAGAGTAATTGGTCCCGGTCCGCAGCGTGACACATTAATGTTGGTTACAGGAGTAGCCGCTTGTAGTAAGATGATAGCATTGACAGGTACAGAAGCGCTCTGGCATACACTACCCGTACGGGCATAATAAGTTGTTGACGAATTTAAAATTGGAATAGTTAAAGAATCTCCAAAACTGAGAAGCGTACCATTGGTAGCGGCAGTATACCAGAAAACAGTATCATTGGAAGAAGCATATAAAGTTATATCACCGGAGCCGCAACGAGAAGCTGATGCAGCCTGTGGGGGCGGTTGCTGTGTAATAACTGAAACCACTACCGGTGCCGTTTCATTTGAACAGCCCTGAGAAGAAATATTAACGGAATAGGAACCCGATTGGTTTGCAACAAAAGAACTGTCTGTAGCACTGGAAATATTAACTCCATTTTTTTTCCATTGATAAGAATATCCTATTCCGGTGGAAGCATTAAGCGTTGCGTTTTGACCATTGCATAAAGTAGAACTTCCTGTTATTGATACAGGGGCCAATAATAAACCGCTATAGGCTCTGCCCGGTGAACCACCCAGACAGCCGGCATACCAGCTGGAAGAATTATTCGGATTAGCAGTATTCGATGTTAATTCACAGGTATATCCTCCCCCATCCGGAGTTAAAGGCCATGGAGCTATATCCAGGTAATTAAAGGTTAAATAAATTGAATTGTTATGGTTGAAAATTCTTAATTGATCACCGCCATTACTAAAGTTAAATCCTAGTGTTCCTAATACATTTACGTTTGGAAATTGTGATTTAAACTTTATCGTATCTTCTGAAATAACTAAATAACCATTTGCAGGTATTACAGTTCCTGTTGGTATCTGAAACTTATGATTGTCTTTGGAATCACTAATCTTCCACCCAGAAAGATTAAGGCTTGTTGTACCGTAATTGTGTAATTCTATCCAGTCACCGGCATCGTATGCAGAATCTGAATTATAGTTAAATTCAGAAACACAAAGCTGGGGAGTAACGGCAGAGCCCGTAAAATAGGCAGTAATCTGATCGTTACCTGTGAAATTATAAGTAACCGACTGATTTGGATTGTTGGTTGTCATTGCAATTGTTGAATTCCAATGATTAAAAGTATATCCCGGATTTGGTATTGCAGTAATAGTAACAGGATTGCCATTGAAATAATCTCCTGTCCATGGATAAGAAGTGGGCGTAATTGTACTTATTTCAATTCTGCCTGCATTGGCAGGAGAAACCTTGAGAGTAAGTGTAACAATACTCTGAAGATTAAATTCCGATTTAATATAATTTTTCTGAACACTCAAGCGACCGCTTTCGAATGTCATCATATCGTTGATATATGTATTCCACTGGGAAACGGTCCCGCCCCATCTTGCTTTATCCGCCGGCATGTCAAACTCAATCGTATCCTTGTATGAGTGCATTATGCTATTCGCATTCGCAGGAAGCCAAATAGTATTCATCAAGTCTGCGTAACGGTTAATAAAATATCTTTTGTAGGTAGGATTATTGAGTATAGCATCAAACATCTCTGAAGAATAACAAAAGGATGTTGGATTCCTTGCTATCTGCAAACGGTTGTCTGTTACCGATCCGGAATATCCCAAGCCGAAATCAAGGTCATAAACAAGGTATTTCCATTTACCGCCTGCATGTTTGGGTCTCCACAATTGAATATTGTTTGTCCACGGTCCCATCCAATCTCCATTATTATAAAATGTTTCTGCAGCAAAGTAATCGGTATAATTTTTTAAATCAAGTTGAGCATCAATTTGATTATAATACTGCGAAGATGTTGGAGATTGTGTTATAGCATAATTATACAATGTCCAGAAGGAGGCATCGGATCCTCTTTGAATTTCCATACCGGAACCTCTTTCCTTTAAATGATCAATTTCATCATTCTCCAATCCAAAATTATCCTTCATCCAATGGTGATCATGATTTTCATTTATATGATATACTCCCCAATATTCCCCGTTAAGATAAAGAACCGTAGGATCAGTAGCAAGGTATCCCGAGTAGGTGGTTTTAAGCATTCTTTGCATAAATGCATCCCGGAAATTAATTTTACTTGTACCCGTTCCTCCATTCCGCAAAACGATATTGTCTATGTCTGTTACATAAGGTTTATCCGGAAATATAGGATAGGTAAATGAGCCTAACCCATAGCGGTCGCGAGGTTTTATTTCAAAACTTTTTTTAGGGTTAGCTCTTGTATAATTTCCGTAAATTTTAATATCAGCTCCAAAACGGACGACTAGATTTTTATTTCTATCATAAAACTCAATCGATGCAGGCTTCTCCCAATCCTGCCAGAAGTTAGCTCCCTTATAAGGAGAAGTACTTTCAGCATTGGGACCCAGGACATAAATGCCTGTATTGTAATCCCAAAGATTGAGCGAATCCGTTGTAATAGAAAATGTAGGTAAATGAGAACTGGCACCTATAAAATACGAATTAGTAATTGTTTTACTTGGCAGATAACCACTGGCAAATACTTTTGCTCTTACAGCTTTAGGAGTTGAAATAGATATCGGCCCTGTATATAAAGTACTTGTTGCTTTTGGTTCATCGCCATTAGTTGTATACCGGATCGATCCCCCCGGTGTTGTGTTTATTAATGTAAGTGACTGCGCATTGGCATAAAACCCTCCGACTACGGAAAAAATTGGATCCCCTGCATAATTTGTATAACAGGTTGAACCGTTATTGCTTGCATTTGGAGTAGGTGTTGATATATAGCACCAGGATGATGAACCATCCGGTTTTCTTCCAAACGAATTATCGGTTTGCATAGCAGGATAAACCTTAGAATCAACAGTAGCTCCTCCGGGATTTGTTAACCATAATTTTTCGCCATTGCGATCCAGTTTAAAATTGGCACTAAAATAATCCTGTGAAGATGATACAAACCAGGATGGAACAGGTGAAAAAGAAAGTGATGAATTTGTCATTCCAAAGAACAAGTATGGAATAGAAGAAAGGTCACTACCCGTTGGTGTACTGTTATGAACTTCAATTGCTAAAACATTTGAATCTGGACGCAATAACGATTTGAATGATTTGGGTGAAAGGTAGAATGAATCAATGGGTAATCCCTGGTAACCCAGAGCTTCGTGTGATCCACTTGCCACATCATTCCACAATGGCCTTACATTTTGACTTCCCAGATTGGCACGAGCTATTTCAACACCATTAAGATACGCCACAAAACCATCATCGTAATCCATCATTAAAATTGCTTTGGAAATCAGAGATGTATCAGGAATGGAAAACATCTTACGCATCATTACAGATGCACCAACAGCCACAGTAGTAGCATCATCACCATCAGAAAAACCAATTCCACCATTTCCGCTGCTCCATACATTCTGATTGAAACTACGATTTCTCCAATTGGTATCAAGCGAAGCACTGCCGTTCGCATAGCGCCAGGCAGTTTGCGCATTAACAGCCATTTCCCAATGATTGACAATTACATTATTTGTTTTACCGTTTGCAAATACTAAAACCTTTGCTCCTGCATTCAGGGTATAGGAAGGAAATGAAAAAGCATATCTTTTTGTTGAGTCATCGCTTAATCCATAACCGCCAATATTCAATGACGAACCGGAACTATTATGTAATTCTATCCAGTCATCATTTTCTCCGGTTGAATTTTGAATACCTACGTAATTCGTCGGGCATATTTCATTTATTAAAAGTTGGCCTGATGCTTTTGTAAAAAAAAACAGCATTACAACAATAATTCCCAAAAAGGGAATAAAGTATTTTTTGTTCATGATTTTGATTAATCTAGTGTTTACTCAGGAGAAAACTTTGAAATCTGGAGACTAAATTAAATATTTTATGCTTAAAAACACTAAATTTTATAAATTGTGTTAATTTTTTGACGAAATAAATGTTAATAAATTCCCTTATGCAATATATATATATTTAATGAGTATAGTGATCATGGCGCAATATAATATTGATTTTAATATAATTTAATTCATTAATTTAATAAAAATGTTTAAAATAATGATTTTTCGAACACCCTATCCCTAGTGAATTTCCGATAACCTTCGATAATAAATACGATACTATTTTATGCCTTTAAATAAATAATAAATACAATAAATCGGCTATTTCATTCAAAAATTGTTCTGCACATTAAAAAAGACTTACATAAATCAGGTTATGAAAAAGAAGACCCAAGTACAAAGTGTTCATACTTTGTACTTGGGCCTTTTTACTAAACAATTAAAGACCTATCTAAGAGTTACTGCACAAAGACTTTCACAGTAGCAGAATAATTATCGCTTCTCAATTCAAGTATATAAACTCCGGCAGCAAAATGATTAAGTGAGATTAACTTATTTTGCTGTTTGCCAAACGAATTCGTTACCGTTTCATCCATCAGTATTTTTCCTTCTATGGATAATATTTTCAATGAATAATATTTATCCGATGACTCAGGAAGTGTTACGATAAGTTGTCCGTGTGTTGGATTCGGATAAACAACTAACTTGTCTTTACCGTCAATGGAAGATATTCCTGTTACAACTTCTACAAACACACTGTCTGAAGTAGGACAACCGTTGGCATCGGTAATTGCAACCGTAACCATTCCTCCTGTAGAAACGGATATAGACTGAGTTGTCTCTGTAGTTGACCAACGGTATGTGCTAAATCCCGGTCCTGCGTCAATAATTAAAGATTGACCGCTTTGTAAAAAAACGGTATCAGCACCCAAACTGAAAGAAGGAATAGGGAATACAAAAGCATTTACAGCCAGTGGAAGTCCGGTGCAGGAAGAATATGCAACTGCATAATATTGAGTCGTAGCAGAAATATTTGGAGTAACAAAATACTGACCTGTTCCCAATAAATTTCCACCCGGCTGATCGTACCAGGAAATTGAATCAACAGGCTGCGATGAAGATGCTGATAGCACTACTATTCCTGATCCACAAATGGCACCCTCAATAATAGTACTTACTTGTGTTCCGCCCAGAATAGCCTGAACTGCAACACGGGCACTAAGACAAGTACCAACTC
>JAYURB010000425.1:0-2902 GCA_043756425.1 Bacteroidota bacterium | reverse complement strand
CACCACGATTGCCTCCGGGCATTCCAAAACGTTTTCCGTGATTCAAATTTGGAGGTGATTTTTCCACATTGGAAAGCACTAATCTGGGTAGTCCATTTGGTTCAACAATATTTATCCGTTTTGCGGTAAGCTCCTCTACTGATAAGTTTTTTTTCTGTCCATTATTTAAATTAATAACGCAGAAAATTAACAGTAAAATAGAAGGACGAGACAGTGTAAACTGTTAGATAACGAATTTGCTTATAAACTTTGTCTGGATTATTTGACATGATGTTTTTTTAAGAATTTTAAATAATTATGGGTCTTAAAAAACAAGCTAACCCTAAGCTGAGAAAAGGAATAAAATGCCTTTAATACGCCAAGGTTGCTTTATTATTTTTATTATAAAGTTGACGAAGTATTATTATAGCTGCTACTGTACAAAGCAATACAGCTTGTATCGATCCTTCTGGTCCAAACTGCCCACCTGTTAAAATTTCTGACCCACTAATTTTCGTTGTCAAAAGGCTACCTGTTTTTTCATTGCCTGATGTTATAGCGCCAAAAATTCCATTCTGGGTAAAATTCCAGGCAAAGTGTATGGCTATTGGTAACCATAAGTTTTTATAATACATATAAGCAGCCGCAAGTAAAACACCTACAACCATTATGCATAACACCGATATGAAGGTAACGTGGGAATTAATAAGATGTAAGGCACCGAAAATTACTCCCGAAATAATTAACGCAATGGTACTGCCCCACTTTTCTTCCGTAATTCTAAATACAATTCCTCTTAAAAGTATTTCCTCCAAAATGGCAACCGTAAAAGCAACCGTAAATGGAATAATTAATGCTGAAAATGGATTTACAGTAATAATTGAAAATCCACCAAACAGATAGATTACCAGAATAGTCAGTAATTGTAATCCACTGCCTATAAATATTCCTGTAAGCAGTTTTTTCCAGACTCCGTTCGTTGCCAACTCCGTAATAACCCTTTGTTCGTATTTACGGTAAAGAAGCCAATAACTGCCAATGGCTAAAATGGATACAAAGACACCCTTTATAAAATTTCTTACTTCTGAGTTTAGTAAACTTACACCGGGTATTTTAAGGAATATTCGCTGTCCGATTATCACTGATGCTAAAACGATAATTACACCGAGAATTATTTTTACTAAAGCAGAGTGCAGTATTTTCTGATTGGTGTTCTTGGTAGTCATGTTAATTTATTTTAGTTTTTTTCTGGTAAATTCTCTAGTAGTCTTGCCTGTAATCAATATGTTTTTCTTATAGTAATACAGCCATCTTCCTGCTGTTTATGGTGGTTTTGCTCTGGCGTCTGATATTCCACAAGTCAACACATGTAAAGCTTTTAGCAGAAACGAAACCGGTAGCTACAGTTTCTTTAACCATTGTTGTTAATTTATTTGGCTGTTCTTTACTGATTTTGGCAAAGTTGAAGTCTGTTTGTTTTGTCATGATGTGTTTAGTTTAATTATTAATGATTCACAAAATTATTTAAAGCGGTAACCAATGGGTAGCATAATCAGGGAGTTTAATTGGATTTACATGAAGTTTTATAAGCATATCACAAAAGTTCTACGACAACTGTGATATGTTGAATATTATTTAAAATTTACCTCCTAGCTTTTTAGTAATCACCCCTGGAATGGCATTCTTATTAACCATCACAGAAATTGTTTTTAACAGCAAATACTCCTTTGACATATACAGGTAGCCACCGCAATCATTATTATCGGTTGAGTTTTTAACGATATAGTATTTATGCCCTTTTTTATTTTCTGCCATACCGATAATATGCATATTGTGTATGTCTTCGGTTGTACGATTATCAAAAGCAGTCTGCCTGATCTCTTGTGTTATAATTTTTTGACCCGACAAAACTGCAAATCCATCTTTGTAGCCTTCGTATATATCGCCATCCCAGCAAACCGAATAATTATGCATTAGGGCATTGTCGATAATAGCGCTGAAATCGTTTAGCGGTAGATTGAGATAATAATTATTAGCCCAGTTTGCTTCAATCTCCAATGCAAATTTTTTATAAAAAGGATGATGGCTAAATGAAGTAATTTCTACATAGTCATCGGGGTTGATACCGACCATTTCATTTGCAAATGACTTAGTGGTAAATTGCTTTCCTCCATAACTAAATTTATCAGGCACTACGCCCATGGTCACGGTCATAATGCTATCTACTTCTTTTCTATATACCACAGG
This sequence comes from Bacteroidota bacterium, assembly GCA_043756425.1. Lineage (GTDB taxonomy): Bacteria > Bacteroidota > Bacteroidia > AKYH767-A > 2013-40CM-41-45 > JADKIH01. The sequence goes on along the minus strand of JAYURB010000425.1, from coordinate 676 downwards.
GGTCAAATCGCCATGTGATTGTGAATAGTATTTTACCTTTTCCAGCAAGGCATTATTCATTGCTGTGTGGTTGTGTTTGGTATCAGCCTCATTTTTTCCTGAATAAGCTATTTCAGGTATTGCTCCATATTCTTTGTAAGCTTTCAATACGCTGAAGGTTAAATCTCCTTCGCCAAAAAAGCTGCTTCCGTTCTTTCTTATATAATTTTCGGCTTTATTGATATAAGTTGGTCTTACGAAAAACATGGGTGAAAGTACAACCGGCTTTTTGCCAAGCCTGATGGCTTCCGTTTCAATAAATGAAGTGGTAGCAAAACTCCAGCAATCACCTGTTGTCTGTTGATCTTTCAAAGGAGTGCTTTCAATCAAATTTATAATTCTATAGCCAGCAATATTTGGATTTACATTGGTTCTTAGTGTAAACACATAATTGGTGCGGCTTAATGTTAAAGGTCTGTCGCCTCCCCACCATCCAACTATAGTTGAATCTTCAGGCTTAACCAGCCCTTTAAAAATTAATGGAGCCGACTCCGGCCATCCCAATGACTTCCTAGCATCTGCAAATACAGTATCCATAACCATCCACACTTTATCAAGTGCAACACCCTTTATTCTTTTATCCGGAAAATCCATGTAGCCTTTGACGTAGCCATTTTTTAATTCAAATCTAAACAGC
>JAYURB010000424.1:0-2904 GCA_043756425.1 Bacteroidota bacterium | reverse complement strand
AAACCTGCTGCAGGAGGAATTCCCGCAAGAGAAAGCATTGCAATTACAGTAGCTGTAGCGAGTAGAGGGTTTTTTTTAGCCAATCCATAAAATGAATCTACGCTTTCTGAGCCAATGCTTTTATTAACCAGTAATAAAATAGCAAAAGAACCTAAAGAGGATAATGAATACGCAAGAGTATAAAACAACAGTGAACTTGCAGAAGAATTATTCATGGCAAGAATTGCCAATAACATATAGCCTGCATGAGAAATACTTGAATACGCCAACATTCGTTTAATGTTGGTTTGAAAAACAGCAGTAATGTTTCCTATCAGAATTGTTGCTGCTGCAATTATCCATAAAGAAGAAGACCACAGTCCCTGCATTCCGCCGAAAAGTGTCATGAACAATTTTAAAAAAGCGGCAAAAGCAGCAGTTTTAACTACTGTCGACATATAAACCGTAATTATTGTCGGAGATCCCTGATAAACATCGGGAGCCCAGAAATGAAAGGGGGCTGCAGATACCTTGAATAGCATGGCAATCATAATCAGCAATACACCTGCATCGAGCATTTTAGAATTACCGGAAATTTGAGAAACCGAATTTGCAATAACAGTAAGATTAAAGGAGCTGGTTAATCCGTAAATCAGTGCTATGCCGAAAAGCAGAAACCCTGTGGCAAAAGAACCCATTAAAAAATATTTAAGAGCCGCTTCATTGGAGGCCGGTGATCTTTTATTGCTTCCTGCGAGAATATACATAGATATTGAAAGTATCTCCAATCCAAGAAAAAGCATAATAATATTGCTGAAAGAGACGAGCATCATTCCGCCGATAAGCGCAAAAATTATTAGGGAGAAAAAATCTACTTCATGGTCCTTATCGTTAATGTTTGACGGAGATAAAATAAACCATAGAAAACTAATCAGAATCAACAACCCCGTAAATGCCAAAGAGTAATTGTCTAACAGAATCATGTCGTTAAAATAGGACATGTTTGTATTCCAATCTCTGACAACAAAAGCGCCGGCTGCGACAAGGCCTAAATAAATCAAAGGAAGAATTCCCTTTTTGAAATTGAAAATTTCAGAAAGTAAGCCTAAAGCACCCAGACAACATAAAATTATTAGTGTGATCAATTTGTTATTTTATTTAATCGTAACGGGCACAAAGGAATGACTTATTGTTTTTTGAAGGGCTTCAACGGAAGGTCCCGCAATATTAAGCAATGAATCAGGATATAGTCCGATCCAGAATATCATTATGATCAATGGAATCAGAACACCTTTTTCGCTAATGCTTAAATCGGTAAAGTTTGATGTAATCGGTTTTGCTTCACCTAAAGAAATTTTTTGATATGCCCGCAATGAATATACTGCGCCAAGAATAATTGACAAACCTGCGAAACCGGCAATCCAACTATTGTATTGGAACAAACCATTAAGCAGAAGAAATTCTCCTACGAAGCCATTCGTTAAGGGAAGAGAAATGGACGCAAGGAGAATAATAATAAAGTACGTTGCGAATACGGGGGCGCGGAGGCGTATTCCGCCGAGAGCGTCCATTTCGATTGTGTTAACCCGACGGCTGATAATTTCAATAATAAAAAACAAGCCAACAACATTAATACCATGACTGATCATTTGAATGATGCTTCCTTGAAGCCCCTGAAACGTAAGAGTAAAAACTCCGGCAGAGATAAGGCCTACGTGAGCGATAGAAGAATATGCGATTAGTCGTTTAAAATCCTTTTGAACAAATGCTATACAGGAAGCATAAATAATTCCGATAACGGATAATATTATTGCCGTATTACCCCAGCAGGCCACGCCCTCGGGAACAACAGGAAGGAGCCAGCGAAGGACGCCATATATTCCCATTTTGAGCATGATTCCGGAAAGAAGCATAGTTCCGGGCGATGGAGAATCCACATACGTGTCGGGCTGCCATGTATGAAATGGAAATACCGGCATCTTGATGGCAAAAGCGAGGAACAGAGCCCAGAAAATCCATCCCTGTTGTGCATCAGAAAGATGAAGTGAGTAAAAAGCAGAAAGTTCAAATGTATGAGCGCCCGGTGTCTGAAGCCAAAGCCAGATCAACGCTACGAGCATGAGAAGGCTTCCGGTCAGTGTATAAATAAAGAACTTGAGTGTTATTCGAATTCTGTCTTCTCCTCCCCAGATAAGGCATATAAGGTAAATGGGAATTAAAGCAAGTTCCCAGAAAATATAAAACAGAAAACCATCAAGAGCAGAGAATACACCTATTAATGCAAACTGCATAAAAAATATAAGCGAATAAAACAGTCCGGGGTTTTTATACTCACGGCCGAAGGAAGATAAAATTATAAGCGGTGTTAGAAATGTTGTAAGCATTACGAGAAGTATGCTAATTCCGTCGACGCCGATTTTAAAACTTATACCAAGCGTGCGTATCCACCAATAATCCATAGAAAACTGTGTGCCGCCATCGGGATCAAATTGAGAAAAAAGAACAATTGAAAGAATGAAGACTATAAGTGACAACACAAAAGCGTTTTGGGCTGCCTTCCGTGGAAAAATGGCAGTTATAAAAGCAGCAACTAAAGGAAAAAATATAAGGATAGCCAGCATGTCTTTTATTTAATTACCAGATTATAAAGCAGGATGGCAAGGATGCCAAAGACCATTGCGAAAATATAAAAGCCAACATAGCCGGTTTGAGCAAAACGAAGAGTTCCTGATGCAGAGGTTAATATTTTACTCATGGAGTTTACTATTCCATCAATAAGCTTCAGGTCAAAGATTTTATAAAAGAAGTTGCTAATTGCCAGAAGAGGTTTTGCAATAATGGTATCGTAAAATTCATCAACAAAAAACTTGTTATAGGCCAGATTAACAGAGCCCCCTCTATCATTTTCATTGTCTGAAACCATTG
>JAYURB010000423.1:0-17867 GCA_043756425.1 Bacteroidota bacterium | reverse complement strand
AAAAACAGCAATCTCTGTAGAAATACCAACAGTTGTTACAGGTTCCGGGGTGCCGGCAATCATTCCATCTTCCATTGTAAGCGGAACTCCTATTGAAGTATCTGTATTTATTAAAATACCGTCAGTGTTCATAACTGTTCCTGCACTATTATCTTCTGATTTTAGAACACCAAAGTTCCCTGCACAAGCAGCACCTACCGATAACCATGAATCAAGCATGACAGTATTATGGGAAGCTTGCACTTTAGAATACGTAGGTGAAGTTGCTCCACGATCTTCATTATTAAAAAACAAAGTTGTTGTTTGGATTCTGAGTTCATGTCCCGGGATTCCAAACGCTGCTTGAAATTTATATCCGGGAAGCATGTCTGTATAAATTCTATACGTTACGGATCCTATAGGAAGAACTCCACCTGTAGAGTTAAGAGCTGTGTCGCCTGCATCGGAAACATAATACTTTTCCACAATAACATTTTCCAATCCATTTTGGGCAAGACCCATTTTAGAGAAAAAGAGAAGGCTTAATCCCAGTACAATTTTTTTCATCTGACTTTAATTTATGGTTAAGAGTTTTAAATTTTATTACTATTATAATATGAGAGGTCAAAGGTCAGATTACAAAATATACTCTGCATAAAACTAATGTTATCTTTAGGTTAATTTGGAGGCGCTGCAATACCGTAACTTAAAATACCTGCAACAATTTGTTCACAAATGTATTTATATGAAAATACCGGTTACAGAAACAGAAACCGGCATTTAATAAATCTTACTTATCCTAATTTATTAGGGACGCATTTTTACAACTGTAAAATAAACGTTATTCTCAATTAAACCATAATCAGCAGATTCAACCAATCGATCTCCTGTTACGTCTTCCGGAACGTAACCAAGCTTAGTGACATAAACAGCATTTTCCATATCACCATAATCTTGAGATTCAATAATTCCATCCTGGGTACCTACTGCCGCCGTTCCTGCATCAGATATATCACCTCCAAATAATGCATAATACAATCCGTCCGGTGTCAGTGTTTGATTTCCTCCATAAGCTTTACCAGCTGCAGTAGTAAAATCATAGTTCATATTTGCAGCAATGACAATAGGATTTGCGCTCCACGTTTCCATGGAATTACGATGACGTAATACCAGGTAGTAAGAGTTTCCAACAATGTTTCTTAAAAAACGAAATTGAGCTTTACCATCTGTAAATAATATGGCAGTATCTGAAAAAGCAGTAGCATAAGGTGAGATGTTTGAGGCCAATTGCAAAAACAAAGAATCACTGAAAGTTGGTTGAGTCAATGGGCTTATAGATGCATTCATGAGACCGCTTCCTACGTAAAATCCTTCAAGTAAAACTTTTAAGTTCAAACTTATCTCAGGTATATTCTGATAAATTAAGCTAGACATTTGTATTTGACTTCCTGTAGGATTTCTAGCAACATATTGTTGAACCCCGCCTGTTGGTGTACCAATCTGAATATTTAACTCAAAAGAAAATATACCATCTGTTGTTATTTGGGCAATCAAAACTTTATTATCAGTTGTTGGGCCCACAGAACCACTAAGGGAAGACCAAGAACCATTAAATGTAGAGAATAAATTTCCTGCATTATTTACATTACCAAAAATCGGTAACAAAGAAGAAATTCCGACAAAGGTCACTGACTGAGGTGATCCTGCCAGGAATCCGTCTCTTGAGGTTAGTGGTATTCCGGCTAATGCATCGTTATTTTGAAGAATTCCATCAGCATTTACAGTATTAGATGTTGCATTGTCGTCAGACTTTAGGACTCCAAAGTTTCCGGAACATGCTGCACCTGCAGATAACCATGAGTCAAGCATTACTGTATTACCAGCCGCTTGTGTTTTAGTGAATGTAGGAGCCGTATTTCCCCTATCTTCATTATTAAAAAAATTTGTAGTAGTAGCTAATTTTAATTCATGACCCGTTATACCAAAAGCAGCCTGAAATTTATAATTTGGCAGCATATCAACATATATACGGTATGTAACTGAACCGGGAGGAAGTACTCCTCCTGTAGCATCAAGAGTTGCGTCGTTCTCATTAGAAATATAATATTTCTCGACAATAATATTCTCCAAACCATTCACTGCTTTTGAGGAATGATTCAGAATCAATAATAGTAAAATAAGTGTAATTCTTTTCATGTTATTTAGATTTTAAGTGTTTGCGCGTGGAATATCTTTGATACTATTAATAGAATGCATTTAATCAAAAACGAATATGATTAAAGCTCACAAATAATATGGCAAAGGTGAGTTTTCAGTCGGACTCAAAATTGAAATTGCTATTAACCTTTTGTTAAGTCATCACCAATACAAAGTAAACAGTGCGTTAACAAAAGGGTTTAGGCAGTTTGATTATTTCACAGAAAAAAAACAATTTGAGAAAAACAGTTACTTAAAATTGAAAGAAAATTTCTTTTATACGTTAATTTTAAATTAATTTTAACCGGTATGGTTTGTTGTTTACATAAAAAAAGGTTGAAGTATATTTATACACTTCAACCTAAGCAATAACGCAGAATGGTATTCGGGTAATTTTCTTAAAAAAAAACAGTATCAATACCCTGCCTTTTTATCTAACCGTTTTCTTTCTGACAGCTTTCTTAACGGAAGCTTTAGATGAAATACTTTTAGCATTTGCCCCATTACCGTTCTTTTTTTCAGCTCGCTTAAGCTCCTTTCCAAATTTCTTCAGGAGTTGTTTAGCCAAAGATTTAATTTTCTTGCCCGATTCCAAAGTTGCGTCCATATTGTATTTCGACAATACACTTTCAATTCCCGATACAACTTCTTGTTTAATTTTTTTCTTAGTTGCGTTCTTAGTTTCCATAATTAAAATATTTATACGGTAATATTACTTCTTTTTTCACAATACAAAAAATTTTTCTTAATAACATACAATTAACTGTTCATTCACATTAGACAGTGAGTGAATGTTTCAAATAAAAATTTGGTTACCGTTTATCCTATGTAATAGTTAATGAACTAATATAATTCCCTTAACATACGAACAGACAAGTACAAATACATTTGCATTGCAAAACTCTTTTGCGAGTATATTAAATCCAGAAGCAAAATCACACATAAAACTTCAACCCATGGAATATATAAATGATGATTCATTGATTGGACCAATTTTAACATCCAATTCGTTTTCTTCAGTTAATTTCAATGATACAACGGAAGATCAACTGAATATTAAATGTTATGAAAATGATTTAGTGTTTTCTCAATATAATAGTCGGTCGATCAAACATAATAGATTTGCTCCGGGAAATAAAAAAGATGGATATTTCATCATTGAAATTGAAGATTCTATAAAGCACGATACTGAAGATCTGCTTATCCTTGCAAGGGAGCATATGGAAAATAACGAAATGATTGCATTAAATATCTATGAAGTCAATTCAAGAATGTTGTACACTGTTCAAAAAATAGAAATGGGCTATTCCATTTTTAATTTGTAAAGCTTTTAGGAAACCTAAAAAATTAAAACATATAAATCATTTTTCAATTCTTCAAAAATATTTCCCTAACCAAAATATAAATTCCCATTGCCAGAATAAACCATCCGAAAGCCGGCTTTAATTTGTCGCCGTGAATTTTCTTTCCGAATTCAAAACCAATAAAGATTCCCGAGACGCTAAACAACGAAATCATTAATAAAAACTTGTAGTCAATCGGTACTCCTGAAAAAACATCGATGGAGAAGCCTACGAATGAATTTATTGCTATAATTAACAATGAAGTCCCAATAGCAATTTTCATTGGCAGCTTTGCCAAAACAACAAGAACAGGAATAATAAGGAATCCTCCGCCAATGCCTAAAAAACCGGTCAGGAATCCTACTACCAGTCCATCAAGCATAACTTTTGAAATATGCCTTTCTTCTCCGGATTTTGTATCCTGAACATTTGATGTACGGCTCCGAATCATGGATTTAGCCGAAGCGATCATTATGATTGCAAATACGACTAGAATTAGTACGTCCTTTGTGAACATGAAATTCCCGATTTTGAAAATTTCCTCCGGAACCAGCGGCATCAGAAATTTCCGGGTAACCGCTATGGCAACCAAAGAAGGGATGGAAAAATAAAAAGCAATTTGCAGACTTATAAGTTTATTGTTGAAATACTTTATGGATCCGATAAATGCAGCAATGCCGACAATAAAAAGAGAATAGCCGGTTGCAAGCGTAGGCTTGATTCCAAAAACATAGACTAAAACAGGAACAGTCATTATAGACCCGCCACCGCCGATGAGTCCGAGGGAAATTCCAATCAAAATAGATAATAAGTATCCTAAAGGATGCATAATGATCTTTGGTGGGAAAGAATACTGAAACTGAACGTTACTTTAGAATAAAACACCTAGTGACATAATGAATTTTGAGGGGAAATTTCTGTACTAAAATGTATTCAATCCTAATTTGAATATGCAAGGTAAGAAATATGTCATGGCCCAATTTAGTATGATCATAATTTGTAAAACATTTTTGTTTATATCCCTGAAAGTCCCTTTTTCCTTGCGCTTTTCAGTCTATCAATGTTGAATTGCTGATCCATGGCCGCTGCTTCAAAAATATACATTTTAAGTAAATCAACATCGATTTGCTTAAGCTCTGTAAAGGTCTTCCAATAAACCTGCTTTCTTTCACCCTTCTCCAGGTAACCTGTTTCATCAACGAATAAATTTCCGTACGTGAAACCAAAACGAACACCTTCATAGGTTTTCTTCTTTCCCCATAAAACAGAAGCGGGCCATACAAAACAAATATTTTTATTCCTTTTAAAGAATGGAACATTATAAGAAAGTTTTTCTTCTACAGCCGGAATGCAATTGAAAACAATCGTTCTAAGAAACTGAACAATTTCAAGTTCCTCGACCGGCAAATAATCCAAAAACGCCTCCACTGATTGAAAGGAAGCTTTTTGCATTTTAGTTCTTTCCTTCACGTTCGTAAAGGTTATATTTTAAAGTTTCTATATCAATTCTTTTGTATTTAAAAACAGTATCCGGCTGCAGGCCTTTGTCTAAAATTAAATAGTTGCTTGTACCTTCCGTTTCCAAGCTGATATTGAAATACCTTATCATATAGCATTGCAAGTCCCATTGATTCCACATTTGCTCAGGAATTGTTGCTGTTGAATGAGTCGGAATAATTTTACCTAATAAATAAACATCATGAAGCAGCTCTTTATTCCTACCCGTTTTGCCTTTCTGCATGAAGCCAAAAGTTGTTACGAAGAAAAATAAAATAAATGAAATAACTAAAAACATTGCAAAGGTACTTTTTGTTGTATCTATCCTTGACAGTAAATTCGAAATAACAGGGGAAATCAAAACAGAAAAACCAATAGCAAAATACGGAAGGGCAGGAACAAAATAAAAACCCTTCTGTACCATGGTCAATATTAAAGGAGCTGAGGCGGCAAGACCTGTTAGTATAAGAAAGAGAAAATCCTTGAAAGAAGCGGAAAATTTATAATTTATTCCTTTCATTCTAGAAATTACCATCAAAAGAATTACCAGTCCAATTTGAGGTAAAAGTTCCGTGAACAATCGAATCAAAATAAAAAACCTGTTATCAACTGTCGGGTCTTCACTCATTCTGTGGAGTACCCTCTTAAAAAAATAAGTCGACAAACTTTCCCTGCTTTCGGGAATTAAAAACAATATTCCGTATATTAAAAAAAGGACAACAAAACTTATGGAAGTTTGTTTAATCATTTTAGAAAAATCTTTCCGCGAAACTACTATCCAATATAAAAAGGGCAATGCTAAGGGAAAAAACCCGGGTATACCTTTACTAAGGGTAGCCAAAAAAACAAACACTCCGGAAAAAATACATTTTGTAATTTCAATATTAGGAGACTTTGCTGCTTTATATGTCAATAGTACAGCACAAAGGGTGAAAATCCCCATAGTATTTTCATGCATGTTGTTTGAATAAGACCAAAAACAAACAGGAATAGTTATCCACAGTATAATGGGCAACCATCCAAGCTTTCTCATTGATTCATCGTTCTTGTAAATTTCTTTCCAGAACATGTTTATTAATGCAGCTGTTATGCACAAGGTTAGAAAAGTGTAAAACCTTTCCACGTATAAGCTATCGCCAAATAGTTTAAAGAAGATGGCCTGAATTCCAAAAACAAGCGGTGGTTGTTCATGAAAAGAAGACAAACCGGCTATATTGTGTAAGCTGAATTGAGGAAACCAAAAGGAACCAATTCCCATACTTAAATTATGCGCAACGCTTGTATACAAAATAGCGTCCATAAACATTCCATCCTTGATAAGTGTTGGAAGTGTGAGGCCAATTAATAAAGTAAAAGTAAGTAACCAGAAAGGTGTTTGCCGATTTTTAAAAAAAGATTTTATCATCATGTCGAAACCTACTGAAATTAATTTTGAAAAATTTGATTGCTGTTCCCATTTATAAAAAGATTGTAAAGATATAGTGAAACACTATGCAAATCAAATAAAAAAAAACAATGCTGCTTAACAAACAAAAAATGCAGCTGATAATAAAATAAGATATATCAACGGTTAAATTATTTGTTTTGTCTTTTGATTTCGTCAAGCTGCGTATCTCTCCAACAGTTTTATTCAAAGGAATAAAAAACGGACCAAGTTTTATCTTAAACCATTTCAGATTATATCCGCCATTGGGAAAATGATACTTTGAGAAATACAACTGCAAAGCATCTTTTAATTTCAGAGAATCGGAATAATCTTTCAAAAATCTACTTTTACAAATTTTTTCCTTAGCATTTTATTTCCGTTCACCACGACTAATTGATAAACACCTGAACCCAGATTTGAAATTGATAAATCTGTTTTACTATCCTGTAGCGTTGTATTAATAATAACCTTACCATTCATATCCACCACACGAATTTGGGCCGATTGCTCAAAAGGAACTTCAACTGTCAGTGTTTTCTGTGCAGGATTTGGAGAAAGTAAAATTGACTCCATTTCGTCTGCTTCTGAAGTTGATGACAGTAAACAAAAGATATTTTGTCCGGGATTTGAAGCACCGGTAATGAAGGATACAGTATTCGTTATTGCGGCAGCTAAAGCTTCATTCGATCCTGCACTATCAGTATAGAAAGAAGTTGTGTTTTGGTTTACAATATCCAATGTAGCAATACCAACCTGACATGGACTTGTATTGGTAGCATATTTTACTGCATATGCACTGCCTAAAGAATCGGTTGATGTAAAAATATATCCGGCTTGCACTAAACCTGTTGTTGAATAAAAAGAAGCAAGTGCTCTTACATTACCCGTTGCTGTTCCTGCAAAAAGAGCGCTGCCGGTCAATGTACCGTCGTTGGGGTTTAAGGGAAGATATAGTGCATTTTCATAACCGGAATTACTTAAAGAATATCCTGATAAAATCAATGAAGTACCTGTTGAATTTACAGCAATACTGTATGTCCTTTCTGCAATGGAAGTACCGTAAGTATAATTTATTAGATTGCTTGTTCCAAGTGAATTTACTTTGAGCAACCAACCATCCTGATTTCCACTTAACGTATTGGTGCTTGCAGAGCCTGAGAAATAATAATCACCAGCTGAATTTTGCCATCCTTTATAGAGGATCTCTGAAAGTGAACCGCCTATTCGTTTAGACCAGTTTATCCCTCCTGCACTATCGGTTTTGACTATGTAACCGTCGAAATTAATTCCCGGAGGTGCTTGTGTATAGCCGGAAAGTATATAGCCATAGTCGCTTGTCTGACTAATGCCGTTAAACTCCTGATTTACGTTTTGCGAATACGTTTTGCTCCAGGAATAAATACCGTTTCCATCCGTTTTCAATACAAAGCCTGATTTAAGCGCCGAGCCAAAAGAATAGGTATAACCGGCAACTACAATATTTCCCTGAGCATCGATGATCATATCGTTTCCTTCATCGATGTCATTTCCTCCATAACTTTTACTCCACAAGATTGTTCCGTCGGACTGGGTGCGGATAAGAAAAATATCGTCGTAGGGAATGCTGTCCAGAAAAGTATATCCCAGTATGACAATTTCTCCATTTGCTGCGGTTGCCACTTTAATACCAAAAGCATCAATAGGATATTCGTATGTTTTACTCCAGATAAGAGAACCTTGCAGATCCATCTTAACTAAAAAGAGTTTAGATATTTTGCTAACGGTATCCGTTGTGTTTCCTAGAAAAATATATCCGCTATCGGGAGTTTCGCATCCGCTTAGAAATTCTGCACTTGCATCCGGGAAGCCTATCGATTGTTTAAATTGTGTATCGGCAGAAGCGGTAATTGAAACAGACAAAAGCAGATTAAAAAAGAGAATTTTTATTTTCATGTTATAAGATTTAATTTTAATAAAACAGTTTACTCCTGCAAATATCAAAAAAGGATTTTAAACACTTCCCTTTTTTACAATTCAGCAAGTACATCAATGAATACCTCTTCAAGACGCGAGGATTTCAATCTGAAATGTATGTTTAAAATATGATTTAGGGTTCGCATTTTGTGCTTCAATGCTCAAGGTCAGTTTTAAATGCCCCGAGGTGTATTTTCAGATATTCGGGCTTTTTGAATTAAATCATTTTCTCTTCTTCAAAAATTCGATAAAAAGGCATTGTTTTATAGAGAATAATCGCAATTTTATTTGCCTTTTCCGCCCGATTTTCCTTTCTTTGCAGCCCGAAATTCAGGGGCATGGAAATGGAAAGAAACGTAAAAATATTCTCCGGTACTGCTACACGGTATTTGGCCGAAAATATAGCCCATGCTTATGGCGTGCCATTAGGGAAGGTTAATGTAGCGCGTTTCAGCGATGGCGAATTTTCACCTGCTTTCGATGAATCTGTGAGGGGATATGATGTTTTCATCATACAATCAACCTTTTCTCCATCGGATAACCTAATGGAGTTGCTAATGCTTATTGATGCAGCAAAAAGAGCTTCTGCTCATTATATTACAGCAGTAATCCCTTATTTCGGCTTTGCACGTTCTGACAGGAAAGACAAACCAAGAGTTGCCATTGCGGCAAAACTTGTTGCAAATTTGCTTAGTGCAGCGGGAGTTACAAGGATAATGACAATGGACCTCCACGCTCCTCAAATTCAGGGCTTCTTTGACATTCCTGTTGATCACCTGGAGCCTTCCTCTTTGTTTGTGCCATATCTCGAATCTCTTAATTTACCTAATTTAACTGTTGCAGCTCCTGATATGGGCGGTGTTAACAGGGCCAGAGGTTATGCAAAATATTTCAATGCTGAAATGGTAATCTGCGACAAGCAGCGCAAAAAAGCGAATGAAATTGATGCAATGACTGTAATTGGAGAAGTTGAAGGAAGAGATATCGTTCTTGTCGATGATATTGTAGATACTGCAGGCACTTTAACTAAAGCTGCTGAAATGCTTTTCGATAAAGGAGCAAGTAGTGTACGTGCGCTTTGCACTCATGCCGTTCTTTCCGGAAGCGCATATGACAGAATACGTAAATCAAAACTTACAGAACTTGTTGTAACAGATACAATACCTCTGCGACAGGAATGTGATAAAATAAAAGTGATTCCTACTGCTGAACTCTTTGCAAGAATTATTAGAAGGGTTTATGTTTATGAGAGTATTAGTCAGTTGTTTTTGGTTTAGAAAATTGAAACAAGAGACAAATAAAATGACTAAAAAAAATAATTACAAATAAACTAAGTACTAATACAAACAACTAAATATTAAAAAAAATGAAATCAATTTCAATTAGCGGAACAAAAAGAGCAGCCCAGACTAAGCAGGAAACAAAGCAACTGCGGGCAGAGGGTAAGGTTCCGTGTGTACTTTATGGTGGAAAAGAACAATACCATTTCAGTGCGCCGGCTATCTCCTTCAAAGGATTGGTGTACACACCTGAAGTACATACGGTTGAATTGGATATCGATGGCAATAAATTCAAAGCCATTATGAAAGACATTCAGTTTCATGCAGTAAGTGATAAAATACTCCATATCGATTTCCTGGAATTAGACGATGCCAAAAAAGTAACTGTTGAAATTCCTGTTAGAATAAAGGGAAATTCTGTAGGTGTACGTGCGGGTGGTCAGTTAATTAATAAACTAAGGAAACTTAAGATTTCGGCTTTGCCGAAAGATCTTCCTGATCTGGTTGAAATAAAAATCGACGATATGAATATCGGCGACAGCGTTCGTGTACGTGATATACAAGTCAAAGGTGTAGAGTTTCTGGATTCACCAAACAATGTAATTACAGCTGTGAAAACAACACGTGTCGTTGTTGAAGATAAAACAGCTGCTCCGGCTGCTGCCGCTGCTGCTCCGGCTGCAGGTGCTCCGGCTGCAGGCGCTGCTGCTGCTGCTGCAAAAGCTCCTGCGAAAGACGAGAAAAAGAAATAATTTTTCAGATCATAAAAAAAACCCTGTACTATTGTTCAGGGTTTTTTTTTGTCCATTAGAAAACTGTATCCGATATTTGATCATACCGGCAATCGATCGCTTATTTTAAATGTTAAATAGTAAAAAATAAACAACATCATTCATGTCTAAATTTCTAATTGCAGGACTTGGAAACATAGGTGAAGAATACAGCTTTTCCAGGCATAATATTGGCTTTGAAGTAGCAGATGCTTTAACCAAATCGCTTCTGCGTGAAGAGGATAAAACAAATACGCGTCTTTTTACGAATGATAAACTTGCAATGATCAATCATTCCCGTTACAAAGGGAAGCAGCTTGTGATTATTAAACCGACGACCTATATGAACCTGAGCGGTAAAGCGGTAAATTATTGGATGCAGGCAGAAAAAATTTCCCTCGAGCATTTATTAGTGATCACAGATGATCTTGCTTTACCATTTGGCACACTTCGCATGAAAAAGAAAGGAAGTGATGGTGGACACAATGGACTAAATGACATCGCTGAAACCTTAAACTCAACAGAATATGCCAGGCTCCGTTTTGGAATCGGCAGTGAATTCTCCAAAGGAAAGCAAGTCAATTATGTTTTAGGCCATTGGAATGAGGAAGAGAAAAAGACTTTGGACGAAAGAATTGAAAAAGCTGTGGAAATGATAAAAAGCTTTGTTGCAATTGGTATCGATAGAACAATGACCTTATTCAATAACAAATAGGGAAATTTCTCCTTTCAAAAAAGCGGGTTTTCCCTTTCCTTTTTAAACAGAAAACTGTCATTTTTTAAATTAATAATTCTGATTATTAATTGATTACATTAAAATTGAGGGTAAAAGACAACTTTCCTTTAAATACACTCATAAACGCACCTCGATAAATCTTCTTTATGATTGCTTCATTTGGATTAATTGGCATTAATTCGTTACTTTGAGATTAATTAAAACACCAATTTGTTAAAAAAATCAATATGAAAAAAATCATTACTTCATTATACATTATTCTCTTTATTTTTTCTGCACAAAATTCGTTTTCTCAAACAGGACTAAGCATTAACGAAGTTGATTACGATCAGCCTGCAACAGATACTGCAGAATTCATTGAACTTTACAATTCATCCCTTAACGCTATCGATCTTGGCGGTTATTCAATTGTATTGGTAAATGGAAACAATACTACACCGTACGATACAATTGCATTGCCATCACAACTACTTAATCCGGGAAGCTATTTTGTTATTTGCGGCAGCATGAATTTTGTACCCAATAGTAATTTGGTTTTATCTGTTCCTTCAAATATTATTCAAAATGGTTCTCCTGATGCTATTGCAATTGTTGACAATGTATCATCAGCTATTATAGACGTAGTAAGTTATGAAGGCAGTGTGACCGGCTATTTTGAAACTGCAGGTATGCCGGCAGGTGCAAATTCCGATACCCTTGTTCCTTTTACAGGTATTGGTCGTTTTCCTGATGGGCACGATACAAATGATAACTCGGCCGATTTTCATCTTGCCTGTATAACTCCGGGCACAGCAAATGTTAATGCAAATACCAATTGCTCTCAACCTTTAAATGTAAGATCAATTGATAACATTAAGCCTTTTAATATTTATCCGAATCCTTCAAGAGGAATAAGCATTATTGATTTTAAAGGCTCTGTTCTAAGAAACGCTTCTTTAACGCTCAATAATTTATTAGGAAAAGAAATTAAGAAGATAGCGCTAAAAGGCAGTGAGACTGCTTTCCAGATTGATCTTTCTGAATATCCTGACGGAGTTTATTTTGTGAAATTGAAGTCAGATAATGGTGAGAGTACTCATAGAATTATTTTACGTAAGTAATTAATTTGTAAAATAAGCTATATCACTATCATTTGTTCATTAAAATCCTATTAGTAATTTTAACCCCATTTGATATGATTGAAATTAAATAAAAACCATTCTCAAATTCTTCAAGGTTCATTTCTACGGTTTTATCAGTAATTTTTAATTTTTGATCCAATAAAATTCTTCCGGTTAATTCTGATAAAATAATATTAACATTATTTTTATTTTCAATTATTCTTCCTTTTACTTTACAAATTCCACTAGTAGGATTTGAATAAATTACAAAACTGTTTTCATTTATTATTTCACTTATATTGACTGCAGTACAACTATCGGAAAAAACCTGTGAGTTTTTAGTATAAGCTAAATATTTAATTGTATCGTTATTTATTTTTGTAAAGCCTCCACCGATATAAAGTTTGCCGTCCATTGTATCCAAACAAAGAATTCTGTTATTAAAAATATCATTAGGGACACACCATTGGGTTCCATTCCATGCTGCAAGATTACTTGCCGGTATTCCTGCAACGTTGTAAAATACACCACCTACAACCAACAGGCTATCATAAACAATCATTGTTTGAACATGTGCATTGTTATCTTGAATCCCATCACCCAGATCTGACCAATTATTGCCATCCCATTTTATTATTGCTTTTCCATTAAAACCTACAGCAGAAAATAATCCACTTACATACAAACAACCTTTATATTCAATGAGATTATCTATACCGCCACCCTGAACGTTAATATTTCCTACTTGCTGCCATTGAGAACCATCCCATTTTGCAAAATAGCTAATTGTATTATCCCAATTAACAAAATTACCGCCAATGTAAAGTTCATTTTTATAAATTATGGCACAAAGGATATCCCCAGAAACCCAACGGGTAGTATCGTGAACGACCCAGTTGGTACCATCATATATAGCTAAATCGGTTGGGGGTAATCCATTTAATGAATCGTATGGATAAATTGCATAAAGTGTAGAATCGTGGACATAAAAGTTATAACAAGTTGTTCCGGCATTTCCTAATGAAACCCAATTAGTATCATTCCATTGTGATATTCCTTGAAATACTGCACTGGCGGTCAATTTTCCCCGATAAAAGAGCATCCATCTTACCTGACCATCACAATCTATTCCAAGGCTGTCCCATTTTGTGCCATCCCATATTTCAATATAATGGCCGCTTGGATTATATCCTTTTCCAACATATAGTTTATTATTGCTGTGGGTCAATGAATAGACAGGAAAATTTAATTTTGCAGAAACTGAATCCCAGTGTTGCGCAAAACAATTAAGAGTTGAAATAATAATAATTGAAAAAACAATTATCTTCATTTATTCCTTAACAAATTTCTTTGTACAGCTCCCTTTTGAAGTTTGAAGATTTAGAAAATAAAGTCCGGATTCAAGCTCTGAAATACCAACTTCATTTGATGAAAAATTGATTGTTCCATTTTTTACTCTTCTTCCAAACGTATCGTATATTTTATAACCCACTATAAGATTACTATTGCTTTGAATTGTAATTTTATTAATGGCAGGATTGGGCGAGAGAGTAAAAGTATAACCGACTGTAGTTTCTGATATGGCTGTGTAGTTGGCGTATTTGGCTATATAATTAAAGGGCATCGCATCGATCATGGTAAAACTCCCAGTAATATATAAATCATTTTCATTTATATAAAAATCACCAATTCCATAATTAAATGTTGAAGGTAAAACAGTGCTCCAATTGTTGCCATCCCATTTTGCAAGACCATTGTTAACTGCTACAGATCCTGCAATTGTAAAAGCACCACACACATAAAGTAGGTTATTAAATATATGCATCTTTAGCACCCCCCCGTTAAGTCCTCCACCTAAATCATGAAACTGATTACCATCCCACCGCATAATATTATTTGCAGGAGAACCGGTAGCGATCCAAAAATTACCAGCGATGTACAAATCATTTTGATAAATTTCCATTCCAGAAACACCATCCGTTCCAAAAGCCAGCCCATTTCCACCAAAAGGCTGGAAGGAAGTTCCATCCCATCTTTCAAGATCATTTACTCCTGTTATGGTATCATAAAAATTACCTCCTACATACATTTGTCCTTGAAAAAACTCGATAGCCTTAATTGAATACCCTCCTGCTTCACTAGGGACATTGAACGGTGTAAAGTTATTTCCATCGAACTTGGCAAGTAAATTTGCATTCTGAGAACCAGTTTTTGAAAATGTGCCGCCCATATATAATTCATTATTATATTCTTTGAAAACATTACACAGATCATTTACTTTTTGATTTAATGTATCCCAAATTTGGCCATTCCAAAGTGCAAACCAATTGCAGCAATCAGGAGATGAGTTAGTATAGGAAAAAGCAGATGAAGCATAAATATTTCCCTGGTATTTTGTAATTGAATATCCAGGCGAAAGAGCACCTTTCCCCATTGAATCCCATTTTAATCCGTCCCACTTTGCATATCCGTTTACCAAAACACTATCTGCATATTCAAAATCACCCCCGACATATAAATTATTATCGGTTGAATCATATAAAAGAACATATCCTGCCCTATTAAAACCTATTCCAAGATTTTGCCATTGAGCGAATGAATAGTTAATTGAAAAATAAATAAATACAAATATTACGAAACTTTTCATTAGTTTTTAATGAATTTTGAAGCAAATATATTCTGTTTAAATTCAGTACGTATAAAATATACCCCTGAAGATAAACTTTCAACATTTAATTTACTTTTATATTGATTCGAACTATTTTTTATTAAATTACTTTTAAAAACGATTCTGCCTAAAACATCATAAACACTGAACGGAATAATATTTTCCTTACCATCAGTTAATGAATTAATTAATATTTCAATAAATGAATTTGAAGGATTGGGAAACAAAATAAAATCATTTCCCATAAATGGAATTTCATCCATTCCAACAACTTGACCCAAATCAAACATACTTATTTGATTGTCATTGTTGCCAAATAATTGAGTTGATTGAAAATAATATCCAGTAGCAGTTTGTAATGGGAAATTTGCTGCTGATGAAAAACCTGATTCTGATTTTGGCGACTCTGTCCAAGACAAAAAGAAAAGTAAATTACCATCAATTGATTCATTTACTATTAGAGAATTACCAGTTTCATTACGCGTACCTCCAATATAAGTTGACCAATTTAATTCATAATTGTGATTAAACTGTGCCAGAAAAGCGTCACTACTAATATTTGAAAAACCGTAATTCAAATCTGTATTAAAATAAAAACTGGTATTTGCATCACACAGAGGAAAACTAAAGCTTGGGGGGTTAGTACAAGTAAGCGTTCCATCACCAGATGTTGTACTACCTGTAATGTATAAGTTATCGTTTGAATCGAATGTTAAACCATTTCCAGATTCTAAACCATCACCACCATAATATGAACACCATTCTTCTTCAAATTCATTTGTAAAGACAGCTATGAATACATCAGTATTAGTACTATTATTTGTAGAGTTTCCTTGTTGAAATGAACCAGTCGGAGTAAGTACAGGGAAACTATTTGTAAGAGAATTTGTACTGCCAATTAATGCGTATTTTCCTGAAGGATTGTATGTGGTTGATAGAGCTCCATTAAAACCAAGAAAATCAGTTCCGCCACCACCAAAGTATGTAGACCATATTAATTGATCAGAAGGATTAAAAGCAGCAAGAAATAAATCGAAATTGTTATGAACTGAAGCATTATTTAAAGAATTATCAAAATAAGCGTTTCCTCCCTGTTCACATAATTGAAATTGATGATTATTATTCGCTAAACAATATGGAGAAGCAGTAGCAGAATTAGTGCTAGAAGAATTTGTCTTGCCGATTACTATTAAATTGTCATTGTCCGTAATAGTAAATCCTTCAATTGATTCTTCTGCGCTTCCTCCAAAATATGTAGACCAGGTCAATTCGTCAATATCATTAAATTTCATTATGAATCCATCACCAGGGCCTGAAAAAGTACTACCTGTTAAATTTCCTCCAAAAACATTTTGATTGTAAGCATTACTATGTAAAGATGTAACTAAGGGAAATGGAATTGAAGAATTAGGTTCACTAAGTGTATGTCCACCCATATAAACAGAATTGTCACTTTGATTTATCACCACCGTAAAAGCTTTTTCTTGTAAACTCCCTCCAACATAGGTTGAATATTTTAATACATTTCCATTATTATTTAACCTTGCAAAAAAAGCATCAAATGCACCACCTTGATGCGTAGAGTGAATAAATGGACTTCCATTTATATTGCTTGTTGGTAAAGAATTATCCGTACTTACAGTTAATCCTACAAAATAAATATCATGAGTGTTATTGTTTACTGTGATACCTGTCCCTTCTTCCGCTCCATGCCCTCCATAAAATGTTATCCAGATTAAATTTTTATTATTTCCCGATCCAGGATAAGTTGAAAACTTAGAAATTAATATGTCAGATGAACCAAATGTGGTATTTGGGCCAATGAATAAACCATTTGCACTTGGAAAATTTGTACTTTTCGAGTGGTCAATAGTATAAATGTTATTATTATTGTCTCTTGTAATCTGACCCGGAAATTCTCCCGCATTGCCTCCATAATGTGTACTCCATTGAATATTTTTTATTTGAGGATAAAGAATTGATTGATTAAAACGACTCATTTCAATAATCAATGGTTCACTGCTATCATAACTCCCCCAACCCGTAAAATTAACCTCCCCACTACTTAAAACATTCCAATTCAAATGCCACGGCAAAGCAACCCGGTTCCCTCCAGTATCAATCTGATACACATGCGGTTTTTCAAACTCATAATCTCCTAAAGAAGTATGAACATTAAGCCCCCAATTATTAAGCACAGAAATCCCATTATCTCCTGCAAAAGCCAGTCCCATTTCCTGTGGAATGGAAGCACCGGGATTAATAATAAATAAAAGCTTCAGACCTGCATTGTTGCTGCTGTAAAATACATCGATGTCAGGATATACATCTGTGAAGAGCAAACTGGCGCTGCCATGTACATTAGTAATGCCATTCGGACAATGCCCGAGGAAATAATTCAAATAGCTAGATGTGTCTTCATCTATGGGATAGGCTTCTGTAGGGTTTTGACTATTTGCAAAGGTTACATCGACTCTCTGCAACGTATCCGCTGTTGCAGTATCTTCATCCACATGACTCCAAACCATATTCATCATTCCATATCCAAAATACAACTGCGGTGAATGATGTAGAGTGTAATAATGTACACTGTCGGTTACTAGACTATCGTCAGTATTAATTAATTGTCCGGAGTTCGGATAAAATAAATAAGCAACAGCCGGTGTATCCACTGCCGGTGGTTGAGTAAAAAAATCAGTTTTGTATTTTATGGTTACTGAATGATAATCGTTACCGACCCATGTTTGTCCGGTTACGAAAATATTGCCGTCGTTGTCGGAAGCTATGTTTGTGGCATTGTCGTCGCCGTGATCGGGGCCGTCAAAATAATCGCGCCAGAGTTCCTGTCCGGCTCTGTCAAAATTAACGGTTAGAAAATCATAATTCGCATTTTCAGGATTGAAGGCTTGCCCTGTTATT
>JAYURB010000422.1:0-6783 GCA_043756425.1 Bacteroidota bacterium | reverse complement strand
GTAATTTAATTTCTAACATAGGAACAGGAACTGGCGTAATTTTTACAGCGGGCAATTCAATAACAGTTAATCGTGCAGTAACACTAGGGGCTAGTACTACATTTGAAGGGGGAAACTTTAGTCATATTTTTAAAGGAAACTGGACCAATTCAGGAACTTTTACCGGAAACACTTCAACCAGTTCTTTTCAGGGATTAAGTGCTATATTGAATGGTACGGGAACAAATAATTTCTATAACCTTTCATTTACTGCGGCCAATATTTCCGGTGCCGCCAATACGATTATAAACGTTTCGGGAAATGCAACTACCAGTGGTTCCGGAACTTTCACGCATTCAGCTGGTGGTGATTTCAACATGAGTGGAACCGCAAAAACTATTTCCGGAAACGGACTAAAGCCCTATAACCTGAATATCACAGGAACTGTTTCTACAACAGGAGCTATTAGTGTTTCAGGGAATCTGGTAATCAACGGTTCTATTTCCGCAGCAAGCCCATCCATATTTACTATGAGTGGATCAGGCAAAACTATATCCGGTGGAGGTTCTATTACATTTTATCAATTAAGCATTACCGGCGATGTTTCTACAACTGACAGTTACACACTATTATCTAATCTTACTGTAGTAATTAGCGGATCTTTTACCGCAACTTCAGGAATAACTACTGTTAACGGGACAACTAATCTTTCAGGATCAGCGAATCTTTACGATTTAACAGTTAACTCCGGAAAATCTTTACGAATGGGCACGAATTCAATATTAAGGATAGCCGGTTCATTTATTAAAACAGGAACACTAAATGTTACTACGAGTGTGCCCAATTTAGTTGAGTATAACGGCTCTGCTAATCAAACTATCGTAAGTACTACCTATCATAATTTAAAACTTAGTAACGGTGGCACTAAAACCCCATCCGCCGGTTTTACTATTAATAATGATTTTACAATTAATACATCAACAACGTTTAATGCTTCATCGTTTACGTATGTCCTTGCTCGTCATTTTAATAATCTGGGAACCTTTACTCAGGGAACTTCTACATTTCAACTTACAGGATTAAATGTGGCAACAATAACAGGTGCTGCTACTTTTAATAATTTAACAATTAACAAGGCAGGTGCCGTAATTTCTGTCAATCTTGCTAATAGCATTACGACAAATAATCTTACCATGACAGCCGGGAATATGCAAACCGCATCCTTTGTGGTAACCATTACAGGAACACGAACCGGAAATGGAATTATTATTGGAACTATAACACATAATCATGCATTCGTTAGTGGCACGACATATTACTTTGAAGGGCCCTTTAATGGAATTACGTTTACCTCTCCTTCGGCCGGATTAAACTCTGTTACAATATCAGTAACACTTGAGGTGATAGCAGATTTTAACCCGGGAGCAGAATGTGTCAACCGTGAGTACAATATTAGTATTCCGGCTGGTACCTATACCAATGCGACTATTCGCTTACATTATGAAGATAATGAGCTTAACGCTTACGCGGAACCATTTTTGAGTTTATATAAATTTAATTCGGGAACTACATGGGACAGTATCGGCTATACTACACGAAGTACAGTAACTAATTACGTTGAACTTACCGGACAAACAGGAATAAATAAACGTTGGGCATTTTCGGGAACAAGAAATATTGTGCGATGGAATGGTTCGGTAAGTACAACCTGGGAAAATCCCGCTAACTGGACAACTATTTCCGGTGCAAGTATGCTTAACCGTGTTCCTGTTTCCAGTGATCTGGCAGAAATTGGGGTTGGTGCTTTCACCTACAACCCTGTAATTAATTCTGTACAAAGTGTTAACAATATTGATTTTGGATCTAATCAGCAGGCTACATTTGCTATCAACAGTGGATCAATGACTACTGTAGGAGGAATAAAAGGAAAATGGACAGCAAATACATCGGATGTACTTGAAGTAAATTCCGGTTCTCTTGTAGTTGGAACTAACTTGACCTTGAGTAATGGAGTAACCAATCGCGACATAACACTAAAAATTGGAAGCGGATCAGTTACGATTAATAACAACTTAATTCACTCTTCAAGTGCAAGTATAGAATTTACAGCTAATGGCAATCTCTCCATCGGAGGGAATTATAATCAAACGGGAGGTAGTTTTACTGCAGGAACAGGAACAGTTACATATACGGGTTCGGAGGCCCAGATAGTTGCTCCTGTTATCTATAATAATTTAACAATAGCTAAAACAACAGAAAGTGCCTATATAAATGACCCTGTTACGGTAAATGGAAATTTTAGTATGACAACAGGTGGTGAGTTAAATATTAATGACACATTAAATGTTATCGGTAACTTCAATATTGGCAGCGGTACCAATATAATAGAGAATGATATTTGGATAAACGTTGGAGGAAGCTGGAGTAATAGTGGTAATTTTACGGTAAATAATGGAACAATAAATTTTAACGGAACATCGAATCAGAACGTTGGGGCAAATACTTTCAACAATGTGATTGTAAATAAACCGTCCGGGACACTTACGCTAACGAATGACATAATTGTCAATAGCGATTTGACTATTGCTTCAGGAATATTAGACATTTCCACTTATTTAATCAACGGAAGTAATCCCGGAGGGTCGTTTTCAATAAATGCTTCAGGAACATTGAAGGTTTCGGGAGCAAATAATTTCCCGCAAAGTTACAATACAACTAATTTAAACGTATTAAGTAATGTTGATTACAATGGTGCAATAGTCCAAAATGTGCTAGCTGTTAACTATGGAAATTTGACCCTGACCAATGGCGGATCCAATGCGAAAACCTTGGCAGGGGACATTGAAATCGATGGAAATTTTAACATCAATGCAAATGCAACACTTGATCCGGGCTCAAACAATGTTAACTTATATGGAAATTTTTCTAATTCCGGTACCTATACACCTGGGAATAGTACATTGTCATTAAATGGTGCTTCCAATACATTTGCAGGGAATACTACATTGAATAATTTAACAGTAAATACAGGTTCAATTTCTGTGACAAGCGGTTCGATTTCTTTAACCGGTGATTTAGTGGTTAATTCGACAGGGTCCTTAAATTTCGGATCAAGCTCCATCACTATTGATGGAGATGTTACAAACTCAGGGACCATTACAAGTAATGGTATAGCAACCTTTACCGGAACACGTGTACAAACAATTCAATTAACTAATGCTTTAACTTCTTCGTCAACCGGAGTTGTTAATTTTAATGGGACAGTTTCACCTGTTTTTAATTCTACTACTTCTCCCAATTTTGCAACTGTAAATATTAACAATACGGCCGGAATTACTCCATCCACTGCATGGACAGTTTATTTCTCATGTAATATAGGTGCCGGATCAACTTTTATTGGTGGAGCACTAACACATACTTTCTATGGAAACTTTGTGAATAACGGAACTGTTACAAGTAACGGAGAAATAAAATTTATTCCTATAGCACCATACTCAAACGGTGCTACGATAACCCTAGATGCAGCGGGATCATTTGTTAGTAACGGAAAAGTTGAATTCGGTGGGACAAAGCAAATTACCATCAATGACAATAATCCTACATTTAATTTGGTATATGTAACCAATACAAATGCTGCCGGAATAACTCCTCCAAATTCCTGGGTAATACCACAGGAATTGTATATAGGACCCGGAGCAATTTTTAATGGAGGAAGTTCTACCAACCATATAATTTCAGGAGATTTGACTAATAATGGAACGCTGAATGGGGAATCATCTACTATAGAATTTACAGGAAACCCCTCATCAATTAATGGAACGGGAACTAATACATTCTACAACTTTAAAGTAGGCACAGGAGCTGATGTAAGCCTGAGCAGATCAATTGAAATATTAAAGGATTTTGTTGACAATGGTACTTTTAATGCAGCAAATCGTACGGTTAAATTTATAGGTACAATACCTTCTACTATTGGCGGTTCGGCAGCATTTGTACCTTTCGAAGATTTTGTTCAGGATAAAACTTCAACAACTACAACGCTATCCAAACCGTGTATAATTTCAGGCGACCTGACATTAACCAATGGAATAATTAATACAACTTCGTCCAATTTATTAACACTTGAAGATAATGCTACTGCAACATCAGGTAGCAGTACTTCTTTTGTAAATGGCCCAATGAAAAAAATTGGCAATGATGCTTTTGAATTTCCACTTGGAAATAATTCTACATGGGCCCGACTGGGTATTAGTGCTCCAGCACAAACAACAGATTCTTATACAGCTCAATATTTTGCCACAGCATACAGTAATACAACAAGCATGGCAGTAAGTCCGTCGCCGTCACTTGCAAGAGTAAGTACGGTTGAATATTGGACATGCGATCGAACGACAGGTTCATCGAATTTAAATGTTCAATTGTTCTGGGAAAGTGATGTACGAAGTGGAATTATTTCTTATGGTACAGATTTATCAGTAGCTTGTTGGAATGGAACTGCATGGGAAAATAATGGACAAAGTGCAATTTTAGGCGCTTCACAAGGGAATATTACTTCGCTCGCTGCTACAACATTCAATAAGTTTACGTTTGGCTCAAGGGGAGTAAATCCACTACCCATTCAACTGCTTTCATTTTATGCAAAAATGAATACCACTAGTACTGTAGATCTGACCTGGAGTACAGCATCAGAGACAAATAATAATTATTTTTCAATTGAAAGGTCTGTCGACGGTGTTACTTTTGAAAAAATAATGGACGTTGAAGCTGCCGGAAACAGTACAACCTTAATCAGCTACAAAACCATTGATAAAAATCCGGTAAAAGGGTTGTCTTTTTATCGTTTACTTCAAGTTGACTTTGACGGTAATCAAGAGTATTCAACGGTAGTGTCTTTGTATAATAATAATTTAGGTTCACATTTTAATGTTTATCCTAATCCGGCAAAGGCAAGCGGATTTACTGTTTCATCATCCGGAAATACGGATGTGATAACACAAATCTTTTTGTATAATTCTAGTGGAGTTGAAGTATATTCAAAAACATTTTTTAATACAAATGGAGAAATGAATTTTGTTGTTAATCCATCGAATAGCCTAATACCGGGAATTTATATATTGGCATGCTCTAATAAAAATGGCATAAATAGGCAACCGGTAGTTGTAAATTAATATATTTTTCTCTGAAAAGTGTAATTTAAAGAGGAATATTTCATTTGCTTTCGAATTGCACGCCACAAAAAATAGAGAATCTGATTATAAAAAAAATGGATTTGATTTACATCATGAACCAACCTTTAGAAAATACAGTTTTTAAAAAATGAACTTCATAAAAACGAATAAACTATCAGATTCCCATTCATTTCAAATCAACGAAATGTGGAATGATGAATATCCAATAAAATTGAAAAACAGATTTTCAGTTTTATTAGAGGGAGTAGAGAACTACAATCATTATATTATTTTGGATACTGCCCAAAATATTATGGCATGGGCAGTTGATTTTGAAAAAGAAAAAGAAATTCGTTTTTCCATTATTGTAAGTTCATGTCATAAAGGAAAAGGTCTTGGAAGTATACTTGTAGAAAGACTCAAAACAGAAAATGAACTGTTTTATGGATGGGTGATTGATCATAATAACGATGTAAAAGGTAATGGAGAACTATATCAAACACCAATGCCCTTTTATCTCAAACATGGATTTGTGGTTTTACACGAAAAAAGAATGGAGACAGAGATAATATCTGCAGTTAAAATTAAATGGAGTTTAGGTTAATGGAATGTTCAATACCCTTCCCGTAAAATACTATTGAACTCTTACCAAATAATTTATTACTTTTCATCATTAATTTAAACTATGCAGAATGGTGTCGATATGACAAAACCAAGTGAAACAATTAAATCTTGGGTTGAGCTATATTCTGATAGCATGTATTCCTGGGCTCTGCATAAAACGTCATCAAAAGAAACGGCCGAAGACATAGTTCAGGAGACATTTTTTGCTGCAGTAAAGTCCTTTGATAAATTTGAAGGAAAAAGTACTCCAAAAACATGGTTGTTTTCTATTCTCAATAATAAAATTAACGACTATTATCGAGACCGTATCCGCAAACCCTCAATAAGTAACAACGGTTTTTTTGAAACTTTTTTCGATAATGTTGATCATTGGTATGAAAAAGAAACTCCTCAATCTTGGAATGAAGATACAGGACATTTGCTTGACAATGCCGAATTTCAGAGCATATTAAAAGATTGCATGAAAAAATTACCGGAAAACGGATTGTCGGCAATTCAGCTAAAATACCAGGATGAGAAAAAAAGTGAACTGATTTGTCAGGAATTGAATATTACTATTACTAATTATTGGCAGCTACTACACCGAGCCAAATTGCAATTAAGAAAATGTCTTGATTTAAATTGGTTTAAAAAGTAGAAAATGAAAAAAATAATACACACACTCATGCTTTCTTGCAAAAAAGCGGCCGAACTGATTGATAAAAAATCCGTTGTGAAACTTTCTCGTGGGGAAAAAATGCAATTGAAGTTGCATCTTTCCATTTGCGAAGGCTGTGAAATATATCAAAAGCAGAGTAAGATTATAGGGGAATTAATGAAAAAGCACTTTGGCGAATTGGAGGAGGGGAAAGCTCCCCAGGTAAAAAACGAAGAATTGAAAAAAAATATATCATCAAAATTGTAGTATTTTTATTTTTGCACATATTAAAAAGAAAACAAAATCAAGGTTGGACCAGACATTCGGTCCCTGAGCCGAAGGGCCAAATTCGAATCATAGTTGTACCGGATATAA
>JAYURB010000421.1:0-2909 GCA_043756425.1 Bacteroidota bacterium | reverse complement strand
CGATGTGCCATCCCATCTATGTATATTGATTCCCCCCACATATAAAATATCTGAATTGGAAGGGTCAACAGCTGAAGCTAAATTATAATAACCCTGATTGTTTGTAAAATAAGTAAAATTTGCTGCCGGAGGGTCAGGACTAATCTGATTCCATAACGAACCAAAATTATTTGATTTATATATATGTGTTGGTCCACTTGAACCATTAAAGTTTATCAATGCATATATTATTGCTCTGTCTGAAGGCGCAGTAGCGAGTTCAATTCTATCGATACCGGAGGATGGTAACCCATTTGTTAATTTTATCCATGTTGAACTGCCTGAAACTAATTTAAATATTCCGCTTGGTTGCCCTATCCAACCAGTTGCAGCATAAAAATCATAATTTCCATTACCATCATCAGCAATTTCAATATCAGTAACTTTGTCTGAAGTACAACCTGATATTCCATTTGCGAGTACTGGTGTCCATTGACCTCCCCAAGTAAGTCGCCAAAGCCCATTATCCGTTCCAACAAAAATCCTTATGTCCGAATTAACATGAGGACTTTTTGGGTTTACAACTATTTTATTTACATATTTAAAATCAGAATTAGTTGCTGGAGCTGAAATGGGCAATAACTGCCAACTTAAACCATCATATAAGTAAATTCCATTACCAATTACGGCATCTTTATTTGCCCAGGATTCTCCTGTGCCAACAAAAATATCATGCTTTGTATTGCTATTTACATTAGGATCTTGGGCAATACAGCTTATTGATAAATTATCCCATATTGGACTAACATGATTCCAAACAAGGTTTGAATTTGTAATATCATCAGTAAACCACATACCTCCATCAGCACCACCTGCCCATACTTTTTTATGCGATGGGTCATCGAGATCAAAGAGTATTGCCCTTGTTCTACCTCCAACATTTATTGGGCCCCTTTCTAGCCATTGTATTCCTTGTATTCCTCTTGCAGAAAATGAATTATCAATTAAATCCCTTACTATTTGAAGCCTTTCCGTTGGGGCGTACCCTAAAGTGGGATCCATAGTCATTTCAAAGTCTCTTATTAATGACATTTCAAAACCATCTTCTTCAAATTCAAAATTTTCACGATCTTTAATTTTCTCTTGTGATTTTAATTTATTTTTCAAATTAAAAATTTTGTTAAATGTTTTCCTGAATTTTGATTGTGCTTTTATTTGATCACTATTTAAAGTCAGAATAAAAATGAAAATTAATAAGAAAGAAAAATTTTGAAATAGGTTTGTGGTTTCATGATTTAGATAATTTGGAATTAATAAAAAACTACTCAATTCAACTAAATAAACAAAAATAATGGGTTTAAAATTTACAGTTTCCCTTAGAAATGTTACTCAAACTTATAAAATTATTTAACACCGACAAGTTAAAATTGGATAATTATATTTCATTTCTTGTTGAATCGAAAAAAGACAGCATTATTTTGAAATTTCTACCATACTAATAATCTCATTAAATTCACTCTCACTCACTGGCATAACAGACAACCTGCTTATCTTAATCAACATCATATTCTTTAATTTACTATTCGCTTTCACCTGTTTCAACGTAATTTCATTTTTAAATTTTTTACCTGCTTTCAATTCAACGCTAATCCATGCAGTTTCATCGGTTGTTGGGTCCTGATAGGCTTCTTTTGTGACGGTTGCCAGGCCTTTTATGGATGATTCTCCGCCGCTGTGATACATGAGGACGATGTCTCCTTTTTTCATGGATCTCATGTGGTTGCGGGCTGCATAATTTCGTATGCCGTCCCAGCCGGTGATTTTATCTTTTTCAAAATCATCCCAGGAATAGGTTTCAGGGTCTGTTTTAGCGAGGAAGTAATTGGGCATGGGAAGTAGTGGTTATAGCAAACTAAATTGATAGAAGTAAATATATTATTTTATTTTAACAAAATACTTAAAATGTCAAAGCAATTTCCGGCTGTAAAAAAGATTTCAAAGAAGGAAATTTAATTTAAGATTTTATAGACTAACTCTTTTAAAAGTTCTCCTTCGCCTGTACTTGAATTATTTACCCCTTTCGACCGCATATCGTATTCGCTGAGAAAGCCAATGTTTCGCATACAATGGGAAGGAGAGTATTCTTTAGCCGCATGAGCATAGTCGTTTAAGAAATAGGCATTGATTCCGAGTTCACTTGCAGCAATATTACTTGATCTATCCGGAAGCGTATGGTATGTCAAGACTTTCAAAAAAAATGCATAGAGTTGCGAAATCGTTAAGACCATTGGATTATTTTTCGGATTCGCAGAAAAATATTCAGCAATCTGAAAAGACTTGAACTTATTTCTATAGCCAATGGCTTTTATTAATTCAAATACATTAAAATCTTTACTGATGCCAATGTTCTCTTCTACCATGGTTGTAGTTATTTCCTGGCCTTCTTTCAGATTCAAAGAAAGTTTTCCGATTTCATTGGCAATCTTTGTAAGGTCATTACCCAGGTATTCACTCAGCAAATGAACTGCTTTTGGGTTAATTTTAATTCCTTCGCTTTTTGCATAATCGGTAATCCAGGAAGGAAGTTTATCGTCGTAAATTTTTTTTGATTCAAATAAAATAGAATGCTTGAGAAGCAGTTTGGCAATTTTGGTGCGCATGTCTACCTTCTTGTACTTGTAACAAAAAACAAGAATGGTTGATGGAGTTGGTTTTAAAAGATATTCTACAAATGGATCTTTATCTTCTTTCTTTGAATCTTTTTTGGATTTTTTATCACCGGAATCTGAAGCAGCTTCATCTTTTTCTTTTTGAAAAAGTGATTTCATATCCTGGGCTTCACGCACAATTATTAACTGGTGATTACTCATCATAGGATAGCGACGCGCATAACTTACCAGCGTTACAATATCAACTTCCTTTCCGTAAAC
>JAYURB010000420.1:0-6788 GCA_043756425.1 Bacteroidota bacterium | reverse complement strand
GATATTTTTTTGATTTAAGTGCTGGAAAAAATATTTCTATCAGGAGTAATTTTCTCAGAGTCTATGCCATGTCAGGATTTTATGCCTATCAGACCTTTGATCTTCAGCATTTGCAGAATGATTGTTTTCTTTTTGGTGGCGGACTGGATTTCATTTTTAAAAAATTTGTTTTTTCTCAATCGGTTGCAGGGTATTCAGGCTATCTTAATATTGGCGATAAGCCTATTGTTTACCGCGCAGGTGTGCAATTACTTTCTAAGAAATTCGATTGGAAGCTTTCTTATCAATGGGGTTTGCATGATTACGATTTTCAGCGGATACGAATAGGGGTTGTGTTTCACACGAATTTGTTTCAATCGTTATTTAATAAAAATAAATGAAGCAAGATTATGGCTTCTATTAAAGGTCATTACTTCATTTATTGTCGGTGAAGGATAACCGCAACGAAGCAGCGTTTTCGCTGCGGAACCACCGCGGACCGCTGCTTCGCCGCGGTTAATTTTCACTGAGTATAAGTAGGGCGCCATTAATTCTATAAAGGATCCTCGTAATTATTCTCCGGAACAAAATAATGGGGGGTGGTAGTCTCGGACTCGCTCTCAGACTCGGTCTCAGTCTGAGTCAGAGTTTGAGTAACAGAGCGAGTGAGCAGTATGTGCGAATACTCATTTACATTGGAGAGATTGCTGCTGGGAGGGGCCGGTACTATCACTGCTAAATTACAAAGCATAAAAAAAGGGAGCGCCTGCTCCCTTATGTCTAACCAAACTATTTTACAACTATTATTAGTTATTCGATAATTTAAAATTTAATTCCACCACGCGGCCATTCTCTGAGAAGATCAATTGGTCTGCAAGATGCTTCATAAGGAAGATTCCCCTTCCGCATTCCTTTTCAAGATTCTCTGCAGAGGTAGGGTCAGGAAGATTATAATAATCAAAGCCGGGACCTTCATCAGCAATTGTAAATGCAATGGAATGCGGAGAATGCATACACGTAACATTTACTTTTTTATTTGGATCCGATTTATTGCCGTGATAGATAGCATTTGTAACGGCTTCGGTAATAGCTACAAGCATATTTCCGAAAACATCTTCGCTGATGTTGTATTTATTCCGAACATCTTCAATCAGGTGTTCAACCATTGAAAGACTATCTGAATTTGATCTTAGTTCAAGATTCTGAATATCGCCTGTTAGTTGCATTAAATGGCTATTTATCAATTGATTGGAAATAATCGTTTACCTTTTTCCTGTAATAGGAATTTAAAGATGGAGGAACGGTTCGCAGCAATTCCATCTCTTTTAACTTAAGTTTCTTATACTCTTCAAAACTATTAGGGTTACGTTGAAATGAATTTTTTGCTTCTTCAGATTTACGTTGTTCATCCTGATCTCTTTCCCTTTGTGCTTTCTCGCTTTCAAGGAGTCGTGTAGTGATTTCCTGCTGACGTTTCAGCGTTTCTTCTGAAATCATTCGGTTAACAATATCTTTTTCAGTTTGTTCCATTTGACGGGCAATATCTTCCAAATTTCCGAGGGGTTTTCCGCCCTTTTTATTTTCTTCCTGGTTAATCTTATTAAGTTCATTTCGAATGAATTCCTGCTGAGCCGCCATTTTTGCTAATTGTTCGCTCATTGGATTTCCCTGACTACCTTTTTTATTTTGACCGGGCTTCATACCTTCTTTAGCCTTCTTCATGTTTTTGTTCAGCTCTTCCTGCATTTTCCTAACTTCTGCCATTGAATTTCCTTTTTTCTTTCCGGGTTTTTTGCAGCTGCCGTTAGATTCTTTTTGTGATTGCTGCATCATTTGATTCAGTGCTTCACTTAAAAGAAGTGTAAGGTTATTTACGGATGTCATAACATACTGTTGTCTGCTGCGCGCTTGCGGAACGAATCTGTCTTCGAGATTGTCAAGTGAAACATCCATGTTCTGATTTATCAGAGAAATCTCCTGATTAACTTTCGACTGGATTTGAATAACTCTTTTGCTCAAAGCAAATAATGAATCTTCAATAATTTTTGCATCGTCTTTCAGCTTCTGTTGTTCCTGGCTTAATTTAAGAAACTGAGGATTATTAATGTCTATGGTTTTCAGGCTTTGCATAACTTGTTCCTGATTAAAAGACAATCGAAGTAGATTTTCTAAAAGAGCTCGCAAAGCATTCATGTCTTCTTCGTTTTCTTCTTTGGCTATTTGCTCCTGCATTTGTTTCATCTTTTGTGCAAGCTGCTGCATTTTTTGCGAAGCATTTTTTTGTGATTTAGATGCTTTGCTCCCTTTATTGTCTTTCAGCTGTTCGGAGCTGTTTTCCATTTCTTTTTGAATTTCCTGCTCTTGCTGCTCTGTATTTTCAAGATCTTTTTTATCTTCCAGCTCTTCGTTTTTCTTTGCTAACTCATCCATGTCTTTGCGGAAGTCTTCGAAATTTTTATTCAGCTCATCCTGCTCCTTTTTGAGTTCCTGACTTTCCGCTTTTTTATCATCCGATTGTTTGGAGAGTGAATCTTCTTTTCGGGCGAGTTCATCGAGTTTGTCAATATTTTCCTGAAGTTTTTTCTCAAAATCCATTTGCTTAAAAAGTTCAATGGTTCGCTCCAGTTCTTTCTGAAGGTCTTTGTTATCAAGTTTCATCTGACTAAGCTGTTCCTGCAATTTATTTTTGTCAATGTTTTGCATCAGACTTTGCAACTGCTCCATTAATTTTTTCAGTTCAGGAGATTGCAATTTATCCATCAGCGCCTGAAGCTGTTCTTGTTTCTGCAGGATGTCTTCATTCACTTTTTTATATTCCTGCTCTTCGCGATCCTTCTTTTGATTTTTATTTTTTAATTCTTCAAGCTTTTTTTCCAGGTCTTTATGCTTGTTGAGAAGATCTTCGGCTTTCTTTTTATCCTCCCATGTCATTTCCTTTTTCTCAAGAAGTTTTTTGCTGAAGTCATTCATTTCTTTTTGAATTTGCTTCGCCTGATTAATACTTTCCTGCAGGTCATTTTTTACTTCATCGGTACTTTTTGCTGTATTTTCTTCAATCTCTTTAAGGCTTGGTGCTTTGAAAATCAGGCTCTGAGAGCGGACAGATTTAGGTCCTTTAATTCCATCGTTATCCCATACTTCAAAGTAATATTCGACTTCATCGCCTGCAAATATGTTTACATTATTGAGGTCCCATGAATAAAAGAAGGGATCAGTATTCATGTTTTTGCTAACGGCAATGTTTTCGGAAAACATTTTTCCATTGTTTGACAAACTTCCAGGAAGGGTATCGTTTGATTTCAAGAAACGATAATTAAAAGTAAGTTTTGTGAAACCGTAATCATCTTTCACAAGTCCTTTAAAAAAAGTACGTTTGGTAGAAAGAGAGTCTTTCTGCTGTTCAACAGTAATGGCAGGGTAAAGGTCAGGAACAACATTAACGGAATAATGCATGGAATCTTTACTGTTTAAAAAATGATTACCGGTAGTTATGCTATAGGAATCGTTTTTATAAAATCGTTTAGAAAAAGAAAAGTTATTTTCTCCGGAAGGGATAAGTGAAAAAGAAGAGTCGCGAAAAGCGATATGAATCAATTCCGTATTTTGAGTAGCAAAGCTCCACACAACCTTTGTGCCTTCGGGAATAAGTAAATCACCGGTGTTTTGCAGCGATTCATTTGTTTTGTGGAGATAATTCGGATATTCAAGATTTATGTGAAAGCTTGTAAGAACAGGATTTGGCAAAGCTTCTATGGTATATTCATCTGAATAAAAGCCATCGGCAACGAAACGAAAAGTTTCTGACTTCTGAATATTTCTGAATTGAAAATAAAAATCTGTCACGTTTTCCTTACTCAACTTAAACTGATTCCCTTCGGTTTCAATATATACCTCGGCTGGAATTTCTTTTCCCTGCAAACGAACATCAACCTGATAATCCTGCTGCTGAACGGCTTTCAGATCTTTGTTTAATAATTTAAAAGTAAAAGGAGCCGGCTTTTCAAAATAGGTATTGTGTTCGATAAGCCTTTTTGTGCTGTCTTTGATTAAAGATGGTGAAGTAAATAAAATGAAAATAAATGCACATAGAGGAATGACGGCAAACCTAAGATAGCGGCGGTTTTCAGAAAGATTGATAGCAGAAACAAAAGGAACCGGTTTTAATTCGGAAATCTTTTGATCAATTCCTGCCATGAGCAGCGATTGATTATTCGTATTTGAATTTTCATCCGATTGCTTTTTGAGCTGAAGGACGTTTAATAATTTGTCCTGTACATTTCCAAAATGTTTTCCGATAATATTGGCAGCCTGCTCATGCGATATTATTTTGCCAAAACGGTAAAGATGCATTAATGGAATAGCAATAAATTTTCCGAGTATAAACAACATGCCACCCACAAACAAATAGAAAAGAAATGTTCGAAAAGAGGTATTGAAATGACCAAAGAATTCTATGGTCGTTACGACCAGGTAAAAACCCAGCAATAGCGTAAACGAATAAATGATTCCGCGAATGAGCTGGTTTTTATAGTATTTACGTATAAAAGCATCCAGTCTGGCAATTAGAGATTGATAGCTTTCCTGCATAGTCAATAGGGATTATTGCAAAGTTAATACATTAAACGTATGGAATGAAGGGATATTATGACATGAATTGTTAAGAAAAAGTCAGTTTAATCCGGTTGTTCTTCATGTTTTTCCGGGGAAATCATTTTTCGCCGTGGTTGAAGTAACGTATAATGCTCGTCGATGAACAAAGTGGTGAATTCCGAGGTATCAACTTTCGCAGGATACTGATTATCGAGAACTACTAAAGCGTATTGTTTTTGGCTTATAGAATCTAAATGTGCTAAAGAAATGGACTTAGGGGCATCAAGTATCCAACCTTTGCGATTCGCAAAATATAGTTGCTGCAGACTTGGGCCGGTGTTGATGACGATTTTTTCCGTATGAACGGAATAACGATTAACTATATTTTCAAGTCCTGTTTTATACTCCATATCATGTCGTATTCGAAAGTCGTGTTGCTGATTAAGAATCGCTTCACCAACAAGAAGAATGATTGCAATCTTTCTGATGCCAGTGATTTTAATTTGCTGAATTCCATAGCCGGCTACCAGAGACATTATAGGAGCTATAGGAATGATATAATAGTTGTGAAAATAAAAAAAACTGCCGGTTTTTAAAACGAAGACAAAAAATGCCAGAAAACTGATTGCGAAAATTAACAATATTCTTTTTTCTTTTCGAAGGAAAGCATAGATGATTCCGGCAAGAAAGAAAAGAAAAGCTATATACGAGCTTAAAGCGCTAAAATAGAATTTCTCTAAAACTCCGGAAAGGTGATTCATTGTAGAAATAAATCCTTCCCTGAGTGTTAGCGGGAAGATTATTCGAATAGCGCCTTCACTTTCCAACTTTGAATTCCACACGGCATACCACCAAAAGACTATCGATAATGAAAGGAAAATAGCAAGGATTAACCCTAATCGTTTTTTATTGGATGCGGGGTTGCTAATTAGAGGGAATAAAAAGAAACCAAACAATGCACAGGATGGTAATTTACTAAGTGTACCGAGGGAAAGGAAAACTATAGTTAAAACGAACCAAAAAAGTTCTTTGAAGGGCTTTAATTCTTTCACATATAGAAATCCTGAATATAAGCCAATTAAAACTAATGACACACTGAATGTATCCGGCATTATTTTTCTCCCAAAAGAAAAGAAAACAGAAACACCGAGTATAATTGTAGCATAAAAAGCAGTTTGTCGGGAGAGAATTTGTTCAAGGATTTTAAAAAAGAAAATCAATCCGACGGAAGTAACAATTAGATTAAGGATTCTTCCATACCAATGTGTAAATCCGAATAATTCATTCAGTAAAAAAACCAGGTAATTAAAAAATGGAAATTCCATGGCTATTTCTTTTCCCCCTTCCATATTTACAGAAGGATGAAGAATAGAGAAATTTTCAGAAAAATTTCTTGCAACCATTCCTGTCTGACATTGGCGCCAGTTATGGGAAATTTCTATTGGAGGATTCGTTATTCCGTACAATCGGATTAATAAAAGGATAAGAATCCAGGTCGATATGTTCGAAAATATTTTCAATTTTTTAAATTGCAAATTTAGATAAATGATGTTCTAGTCAACATTACAAAATCTTCCGAATACTCCCAATGGAAGTTTAACATCATATTTGCTATTAAGATACAGTTCTCCTGTTTGAAGATTTTTTTGTTTACCGAGCAGATTTTCTACAATAAGTGAAGAAAACCCCAGAGAATAGGTATTCAGTATGAGAAACCGTTCCTTTTCATCAAGCAATTCAAAAACATTTTTCATCATTTCGGAGATCATCTCTTCCAGTTTCCATTTTTGTCCGTCTGTTCCATGTCCGTAGGCAGGTGGATCGAGAATGATACCCTGATATTTCTTTCCGCGCTTAACTTCTTTTTTTACAAAAGCCATTGCATCTTCAACAATCCAGCGAATGTCGCTGAGACCGCTTAATTCCATATTTGCATTAGCCCATGTGACTACTTGTTTGATTGAATCGAGGTGAATGACATCAGCTCCTGCAGCACGGGCTGCCAATGTTGCCCCTCCTGTATATGCAAATAGATTCAGCACTTTTGGCTTTTCTGTTTTCATTTTTTGTACGCTTTCGTAAATATAATTCCAGTTAACGGCTTGCTCAGGAAAAATGCCTACATGTTTAAAAGCAGTAAGCGCAAGGCGGAAGCGTATTGTTTCATTCGGGTTTTACTGTGAAGCACCGGAAGCTTGTATTCAATATTCCAGCGATCA
>JAYURB010000419.1:0-2911 GCA_043756425.1 Bacteroidota bacterium | reverse complement strand
ATCAAAAATGCTGGTATGATCATCATTAAAAACAGCAGCATAAATATTTAGCCAACCCATGAGAACCATTACAACGAAAATGGTTACAAGTAACCAATCTGTATTCTGTAATATTCCTTTTTGATCTCTCACTTTTTCAGGCTTACTGCTTCGGCATTTCCAGGCAAAACTTTTTTGATTATTTTTTTATTTTCCACAGCTGCTTTTTTCTCCTGATATATTTTCGGAGATATAATTCCTTCAATCATTCTTTTTTCAATTTGTGGTCTTGAGATTGTATCTGTAAGATATTTTTCAATCATCAATGTAGCAATTGGCGCACCCCAATCGGAACCCCATCCTCCATTTTCAACCATAATACCTATAGCGATTTTAGGATTTTCTCTTGGAGCAAAGCCAACAAATAGAGAATGGTCTCTTCCATGTGGATTTTGCGCCGTCCCGGTTTTACCACAAATAGAAATACCTTTGATTTTGGACGCTGCTGCTGTACCTGTCTCTACAGCGCTTTCCATTCCATCCTTTACTATTTCGAAATATCGCTGATCAATATCAGTATAATTTTTTTGAAAAAATTTTTTATCCGGATTAATTTTATCCCCTATCTTCTTTGCAATATGTGGAATATAGAAATAACCACTATTGGCAATAATACACATCGTATTTGCCATCTGCAAAGGAGTGATTCCTAATTCGCCTTGACCGATAGAAAGTGAAACAACGGTAGATGATCTCCATTTTCCTTTTCCGAAATATTTATCGTAATACTCAATGGTTGGTACATTTCCTTTGAGTTCCTGTGGAAGATCACTGAATAACCGTTTACCGATTCCGAACGTCAACACGTGATTCCTCCATACCTGATAACCCTCCGCTGTTGAATTAAATTTTCTCTGATCAACAATACTTCGAAATACATAACAGTGATAGGTATTACAAGAATGAGCTATTGCTGTTTCCAATGTTAGTAAACCATGACGTGCATCACATTTTACCGTAAGAGAACCCATATGATAACCTCCATCACAATAATATCCCGTTAGTGGATTCAAAACACCTTCTTGTTCTCCGATCAAATCGTTTATTAATTTGAATGTAGATCCAGGAGGGTAATAGGCCATTAGTGAACGATTAAATAATGGCTTTACAGGATCTAATAGCAGCTTAACGTAATTTTTGGTTCTTGCCCTGCCAACAAGTAAATTAGGATCATAGGAAGGATTACTTACACAGGCAAGTATTTCACCGGTGGAAGGTTCAATAGCTACAACGGCACCAACTTTATTCTGCATTAATAATTCACCATACTTCTGTAGTGTAGCATCGAGCGATAACATTAAATTTTCCCCGGCAACAGATGCTGTATCATAACGCCCATCCTGAAAACTTCCTTTTTCCCTGTTAAAAACATCTACAAGTATTCTTCTGACCCCCCTTCGTCCGCGTAACACACTTTCATACGATTGCTCAATGCCGCTTTTACCGATATAATCACCCTCTTTATAATATGGATTTTTCTTGGTGATGTTTGTATCAACTTCACCAATGTAACCGAAAAGGTGAGCTGCCATAGGATCAGGATATTTTCTTAAAGTACGAAGTTGAACGAAAAAGCCCGGGAACTTATAGAGCTTCTCCTGAAATGTAGCATATGTTTCAACCGATAGTTGTTTTTCAAATACAGAAGCTTTGACGGGTGAATATGTTTTCGCTTTTTTATATTTATCGGAATATTCGTCCGGTGATATTCCGATAAGTCTGCAAAGTTCAAGGCTGTCAATATTTTTTGCTTGTTTAGGAATGATCATTAAATCGTAAACTGGCTCATTATAAACAAGGAGCTTTCCCTTCCTGTCATAAACTAATCCACGAGCCGGAAAATCTGTTACAGGTCTGATAACATTATTATTTGCTGATAACTTATAGCTATCATCTACTACCTGTATATAAAACAAGCGAAAAAGATAGACGGAGATCACCGAAAAAAAAATTAAATAAAGAATAACTTTCCTATCTGAAGAAACGTGCATTTTTTTTCGATTGTCCGAATAAATATTCACCAATTATTATAAGCGTAATTGTAATAACGGAATTAAGAATGGCCTTAAAAAATGTTATAAAGAATTCACTTAATCTAAATACTTCCAGATAAAAGCATAGTAAGTGATGAAGTAAAACCATTATACTTAAATAAGTAATGAACCAATTAAATCCCATGACCTGCGGGATAAGTTTCATATCTGATTCGTAACCATCTCGTGGTGCAATAAGCCTTAATACTCCCGGACGGGCAAAAGCCATAGCTACCGTTGCGGCAGCATGCATTCCTCCGGAACTGCCAAACATATCGATCATTAATCCTGTAATAAAGGCCAAAATAAGTAATAGCCAGTTTGGAATTTCAACAGGCAGTAGAAGAATAAAAAGAACATAAACATATGGATTTACATAGCCATTCCACTGAATATGATTTAATATCAAAACTTGTATCCCTACTAAGAAAATAAATCTCAAAAATTGGGTTAAGATTTTAGCGATCATTTTTTAATGGCTCCTCCAACGCTTTTTGTTCTTCTTTAAAGAGATTGCTTATTATATAAACATAAGAAAGCTTTCCGAAAGGTGTTGAAAGTTTTACGGTGATGTCCTGAAAATTATTTCCTCCTGTTGAAGTTACTTCGTCAACAATCCCGATAAAAACCCCGTCCGGGAAAATGGCTGAATAAGAACTGGTAACAATTGTATCTCCTTTAGAGACCTTCACATGTTTAGCAATATCATTTAATGTACCATGTGTCTCATCATATCCATTCCATACCATAGATCCTATATACCCGTTTTTCTTTAATCGAGCACTGAATCTTGAATCTTTATGCAGAAATGAAATCACAGAACAATAGTGTTCAGAAAC
>JAYURB010000418.1:0-2911 GCA_043756425.1 Bacteroidota bacterium | reverse complement strand
TTTTTTGTTGAAATGATTTTAAAAGAGATGAATTAATCATAAAAAAGATACTTCTGGAATATTAAAATTTCATGCGATCTGGATGTGGCCGCTTACCTGAAACGGTAAGTGGTTTTTTAATTATTACGTTTTTCATCATTTTTTTCTTTTCTTTCTTTTTCTTATATTTGAAGGTAAATAAATGGATTATGAGAAAAATTTTACTCACACTTTTTATCCTTGCTGTTTCGCAAAATATCCTGGGCCAGATTGACCTAAAAATTGGAGATAAGATTAAACGGAAAGTTGAAAACAAAGTCAATCAAAAAGTGGATCAGGGAATTGACAAAGGTCTTGATAAATCAGAGGATGGGATTAAGAAAGAAACAAAAAGCGATGGTAAGACTAAAGATGCTAAGTCTACAGAAGATACCAAAGCAAATAATGTTGATAAGGATTCAGACAAAAGTGCTACTGTTTCTTCAGCAAGTCTTAAAAGTTATGGAAAGTTTGATTTCATCCCAGGCGAAAAAATTCTTGTTTCAGAAGATTTTTCCAATGATGCCATAGGAGATTTCCCTCTTTTATGGAATACAAACTCAACAGGTGAATTGGTAAACGTTGAAGGGCAAAATGGAAAATGGCTTTCTCTATCAAAGGATGGCGTTTTTATTCCTGAATTTATCACGGCACTTCCCGATAATTTTACATTTGAATTTGAGTTGATGTGCAATGAGACATTCAGTTTCTATTCGACACCCATTAATGTGAATATGTGCAAACTTTCTGAAGCCAAGGTTGCTTTTCAGGCTTGGAAAGAATACGGTTTAAAGGAAAAAAGAGATGGTGTTCAGCTTAGTTTTCATCCTACTTCTGCAGGTTCAAGCGACGGCGTGGCTTCATACATAACGTATGATAAAGGAGAGGAAGTCATGAAAAATTCAGCCGGTAATTCTCAATTTTTCTTCAGGAAGAAAAATCACGTAAAAATATCAATCTGGCGTCAAAAACTTCGTCTGCGTGTTTATATGAATGAGGAAAAAGTTTGGGATCTTCCAAGAGCATTTACGGCAGGAACAACCTATAATACAATTTGCTACTCTATTGGAGGGTTTAACTCTACAGATGATCGTTATTTAATAAGTAATTTTAAGTTAGCGGTAGGTGCTCCTGACACCAGAAATAAGCTTTTAACAGAAGGGAAATTTTCAACTTCAGGAATATTATTTGATATTGGAAGTGATCATATCCGACCGGATTCCTATGGTGTTCTAAAGGACATTGCCACTGTCCTCCAGGAAAATCCTATGTTGAAAGTTAAAATAGTAGGTCATACAGACAGCGATGGCGAAGATGCAGCCAATTTGGAACTTTCAAAACGTAGGGCTGAAGCGGTTCGTAATTCTCTGAATACTGAATTTTCCATTGATAAATCCAGAATGACCACTGACGGTAAAGGTGAAAAAGAACCTTTAGTAGATAATTCTAAACCGGAAGGAAAGGCTCAAAACAGAAGGGTCGAATTTATTAAACTTTGATTCTGCTCACTTATAAATATACTTTTCGAACTTTACAAAATTGCCTTCCTTAACGTTCAACAACCTGCTGGCTAAATTGCCATTGACCTTCCCGCTTTTGTAAATATCCATAACAATGTTGGAAAATGCTTTGCTGCTGCGACGAAGCTGCATAACATAATAATTGGGGCCACCGGATGATTTAGGCTTCTGGGCTTCTTTTATCAGAAAATCTTTCCATACTCGGTCTGCTTCTTTTCGCAAAGTAGTTACTTTTTCATTCTCAATTAACCCTAACTTCCCGGCTCTTATTAAGAAGGTATCATTACTAACACCCAGCCTTTTACTTGCCCTTGCGATATTCTTCAGAGTAAGATCACTTTTTACTTGTAATAATCCATTCATTTCATCTTCCGGTAAAAGTGCTAATTCCGTTACCTCTCTACAAAACTTTTCCAAAAGATGTATTCCTGAAGGATGCTCAAATCCAATTCCTGCTTCATTGGTTATACCGGAAACATTGATCCATACATGAACCAGTTCGTGTACAAGAGTAACAAGCTGTCCAGGATCCCAGTCGTCTGAATTAAGAAAAATGAATGGAGCGAATTTATCCGAGATTACAAAACCCTTGAATACATCGCTATCCAGTTTTAAGCGTGTATGGAAGTTACTGCTTAGGGATATAAAAATTCTCTTGCTTTCAGCTTTTTCAATCCAATACTTTAAAGGCTTTATGTCTGATTTTATTGATTCTATTCCTAATGTTTTCCTGATGTCAGCGGCAACAACAGAAGGAGAAC
The DNA here is from genome assembly GCA_043756425.1 of Bacteroidota bacterium. Taxonomy (GTDB): domain Bacteria; phylum Bacteroidota; class Bacteroidia; order AKYH767-A; family 2013-40CM-41-45; genus JADKIH01. Next base: position 612 of record JAYURB010000418.1, on the reverse strand, counting down.
TTTTAATATTATACTTGCCGACGAAATCCAGTTTCTTTTCCTTTTTACCCGAAAGAAACTTTCTCAGCCATTCCTGTTTTTCCTGAATTTCTCTCATCATAAAAATAAGTGATGTACTCAAGCCTTCTTCCCTGTTTATTCGGAAATCTTTTAAAGGCGGAAAATCTTTTGGAATATATTTCAGGTAAAAAACATCAACCGGTCTTCTGTATAATCTGGCAAGTTTTTCCACTTGCTTAACGCTTGGTAAATCAATACCCTCGGGAGATTCCCATTCTTTGATTCTATCCTGTTTACATGTTTTGGATATCGTTGACGCAGCTTTCTCCAGAGAGATTTTAGCTGTCTTTCTTGCCCATTTAAGGATTTCCTTGTTTATATTTGCTTTCTGCGGCATAACTGATAATCAAATATAATAAAATAATTATTTAGAAAGAATAGCCAAGTGAAAACCCGAAGTATATAATGAATTTATCAAAAGTGAAAATGGGTGTCAGGCCGATGCGCCCCATCAGTCCTCCTGCTAAAGGTTGATAGCGATATCCAACAGTGGCTGTACCCAGTATAGCACTACCTTTTTCTTTTATTTCTGAGCCCCAAAATATTTCAGTT
>JAYURB010000417.1:0-6797 GCA_043756425.1 Bacteroidota bacterium | reverse complement strand
CTGATTTCTGTTTTTTCATATTTCCCGACCGGAAAAATGGTTCGCGCAAGGCATTTCTGTGATACTCCCCATAAAACATAGCTTTGATCTTTCCAGTCATCTTTGCCTTTGCTAATGACGTACCTATCGTTTTCCTGCCTGACATTAGCATAATGGCCGGTTGCAATAAATTCACAATCGAGCATGTCTGCCCTTTTTAGTAAAGCTTCCCATTTAATATGGGTATTACATTTAACACAAGGATTTGGAGTGCGCCCGGCTAAATATTCGTCGACAAAATCGTCTATAACGTGATTACCGAACTCTTCTCTTATATCAATGATGTAATGAGGAAAACCATGTTGAACGGCAATAGCTCTGGCATCGTTTATGGAATCAAGGGAGCAGCAACCTGTTTCTTTTTTAGATCCGCCTGAAGAAGCATAATCCCATGTTTTCATGGTCATTCCTACTACTTCATATCCTTCTTCATGCAAAAGAATAGAAGAAACAGAACTGTCTATTCCCCCACTCATAGCCATTAATACCTTACCTTTTTTGCTCATTCCTGATGTCAAAACAGCATAAAGCTGTTATAAGGCAAAGGTACGGTTTAAGAGCTTAATTTTCTTTATCGTCCGGTATCGGATTGGTTAAAATACCAGCTTTATAAATTTGATCAATTTCAGGTGTTCCATCCACTTTTAAAATTGTCCAAGTTCCATCCTTTAAGCCATTTACATAATTCCCCTTCTGCCATACATTCCCATTTGGATGATAAACAGTAACGCTTCCCTTAAACTCACCATTTACCATAATACCTTCAATTTTCTTTTTACCGGAATCAAAAAATTCAATAAAAGGACCATTTTTATTTCCGTTTTTATAGGTTACTTGTTGAGATAACTGACCATTTTGATGATATACTTTCCATATTCCTTCTTTAACGCCATTCTTATAGATCTCTTCTGAATTCTTTTTTCCTTCTTCGTCGAAGTAAGTCCAAAGGCTATCTTTAATCTTATCAATATATTTCCCTTTTGCCATTAGAATTCCGGAATCATAAAACAACTCAGCAAAACTAATTTCAGTAAGTCCTTGGAAATTGAGCACAGACTGAGGTTTGCCATTTTTATAAAAAGTATGAAATGTTCCTGAATGTTTTCCTTTTTTATAGTAACCCTCTGAAAATAAGGTGTCATTATCATAATACTTACGCCAAAGTCCAACTTTAAGTCCCTTTGCATCTATCCTGTTAATTGTATCTCCTTTAAACACTTTATACGTCTGTGCATTACTATCAGACAGGTAAAAAAATAAAAACAGGATGATAGCTATTCTTTTCATAACGACAAATATACTAACCCTTTAAATTAAAAAAATGAGAACTTCATGAATTGACTGAGGAATAAAAATTTAATTATATTGCGACCTGCTAAAAAAACAAAACTATGAATAAACCTGTTACCAACACCGGTCACCCTCGCGGTCTATACTTACTCTTTTTTACAGAGATGTGGGAAAGATTTAGTTATTATGGAATGCGCGCCATTTTTATCCTTTATATAACAAAGGCATTGTTTTTTGACAAAGCATTGGCTTCAAACGTTTATGGCAGTTTTACCGGCTTGGTTTATCTGACACCTTTACTTGGAGGTTATTTATGTGATAAATTCTGGGGTAACAGAAGAAGTATTTTGATTGGCGGTGTGATGATGGCCTTAGGACAGTTTTTATTATTTGTTAGTGGAAGTGCGGTTACGGAAGGTGTGCAGAATGCATCTTCGGTATCTTATATGTGGATGGGACTTACGATGTTAATAATTGGCAATGGATTTTTCAAGCCAAATATTTCGACAATGGTCGGTCAGCTTTATCCGAAGAATGATTCAAGGATTGATGGTGCTTTTACTATTTTCTATATGGGAATAAATATGGGAGCCTTTTTCTCTCCTTTGGTTTGTGGAAGTTTGGGAGATACAGGCAATATAGCAGATTTTAAGTATGGCTTTTTAGCAGCAGCTATCGGTATGATTGTTAGTACAATTTCTTTTGAATTATTAAAAAACAAACATTTGAAAGGACCAGATGGTCAGCCAATCGGAATGCCTGTTGCCAAAGTGGATGCAAAGACCTATGGAGTAATAATAGGTTCTATCGCTTTGATTTTTGCTTTATTAAATTTCCAATTAATTGTTAAAGCAATTTTTGGTGCTGAAGCAGTACTTAATCCTGAAACATTTGCTCATACTATCGCTAATTTGGATTTGGTAGCCTATTTAATTTATGCCTCCATAGTGCTTATGCCAATTATTATTTTGTCCGACAAATCACTATCAAAGGATGAAAGAGAAAGAATTATTGTTATTTTCATTCTTGCTTTTTTCGTAATATTCTTCTGGGCTTGTTTTGAACAGGCAGGTGCATCATTAACTCTTTTTGCTGATCAACAGGTTGACAGGGCTATTTCACTTCATGTTAATCAATATGTAATATTGGGTGTACTTGTTTTACTTTCATTTTACCTCATGAAAGCACTGGGATGGTTTTTTGAATGGTCTAAAAAATCAATTTTAGGAATACAGATTGTATCGGCAATTGTTTTAGTTGTCTTAACTTTTACCGGTTACATTTCTGACTATCAAAAAAATGAATTTCCTGCTTCCTGGTTTCAATCAATAAATCCTCTGGCAATTATCATACTTGCTCCATTTTTTACAATGCTTTGGGGTAAGCTTGCTAAAGTAAATATGGAACCCTCCTCTCCTCTTAAAATGTCTATTGGATTAGCATTAGTTGCTCTTGGTTATGTTATCATTGCCTATGCCGTGCACGGTATAGATCCATCAACAAAAATTGCCATGTTCTGGTTATTTGCTCTTTATATCGTTCATACCATGGGAGAACTTTGTTTATCGCCCATTGGGCTGAGTATGGTAAGTAAACTAGCACCAATAAGGTTATCTTCATTGATGATGGGAACATGGTTTCTTGCAAATGCAGTTGCAAATAAATTTGCCGGAACACTTAGTGCATTAATTCCTCCGGGAGCAGGTGAAGAACCGGCTGCGGCAGGAGCTAAAATTCCAAGTTTCCTTGGTATTGAAATTTCAAACCTGTTTATTTTCTTCCTCGTATTTATTGTATTAAGCGGAGCAGCTTCTCTAATATTGCTTGGCCTGTTCCGTAAACTTTCTAAAATGATGCATGGTGTGCATTGATATGAAGAAAGCAGATAAATTGCCAATAAAGAAATGTTTAATTAAAATTTCTTTTTGACCTAAATCTAGGTATTTTTGCAGCCCCATTCAAAAAATGGATTTTATGGTGATTGTAGCTCAGTCGGTTAGAGCGCTAGATTGTGGATCTAGAGGTCGCGGGTTCGAGCCCCGTCTTTCACCCTTCTTTATTTAACCTTTTCTATTTATTATCTTAATAGGGTATCTTTGTTCATCAAATAATGGACAAAAAAGTATTATTAAAAGTTCAAGGCATGGATTGCACGAATTGTGCACTAACCATAAACCGTACTTTGTCGAAAGAAGGATTCAAAGACGTTACTGTTGAGTTTATTACCGGTGAGGTCACCTTCGCCCCCTCCCAACATCAAACAGAATCTATAAATAAAGCAGTCAAATCAATAAGGCAATTGGGTTATCAGGTTAATGAACCCACCGATGCTTTTGAAGAACATATTCCTTCTGAAGAAACCCAAACAAATAAAACTGAAAAGAGGTTTTTTATTTCACTACTTTTTACCATTCCTCTTTTTTTGCATATGCTACTTCCAATTCAATTACTTCATAATCCACTTTTACAACTTGTATTATGTCTGCCGGTGATTTATATTGGTTTCATTCAATTTGGGAAAAGTGCTTTTTATTCAATAAAGGCAAGAGTTCCCAATATGGATGTTTTAATTTTTATTGGTTCAACCTCGGCATTTTTATATAGTCTTGCCGGATTAATTACTTACAACGGTTCTACTGATGTTCAGCAGTACTTATTTTTTGAAACCGCTGCTACTATTATTACTCTTGTTTTGTTGGGAAATTTAATCGAGCAGCGATCCGTAAGAAAAACGACCAGTGCCATCACACAATTAGGGCTTATGCAACCTGCATTTGCAAAAAAAATAATATTAAAAAACGGAAATGAAGAAATTATTTCCTGTGAGGCAAAGACACTGCAAAAAGGTGATTTAGTTTTAATAAATTCAGGTGACAGAATTCCTTCAGACGGAATAGTAATTTCAGGCAAGGGTTCTATCAATGAATCTATGCTTACCGGGGAAAGTCAGCCCGTTTACAAAATGGAGAATGACACAATAACCGGAGGAACAATCTTGGAAGATGGAAATCTTAAAATACAGGTAACCGAAACAGGAAAAAACAGTGTCTTGGCCAGAATTATTGAACTTGTTAAATCTGCACAGCATTCTAAACCACAAATTCAAAAGTTAGGCGATAAGATAAGTGCAATCTTTGTACCTGTTGTGCTTGGCATATCCTTTCTTACCTTTTTGTATTATTTCTTTTTTACCAACATTGCAGTTTCCAAAGCACTTATGAATAGTATTGCAGTATTGGTTATTTCTTGTCCATGCGCTATGGGGCTGGCTACACCAACAGCTGTAATGGTAGGACTGGGAAGAGCTGCGCGAAATGGCATTTTAATTAAAGGGGGGTCAACCATTGAGGAACTTGCAAAAATCAAAACCTTTGTATTCGATAAAACAGGGACCATTACAACTGGAAAATTTAAAATAAAAAACGTTAGGTGTTTTGATACAGATGAAAAATCAGTCCTTGAAATTCTTTATGAGCTTGAGAAAAATTCATCTCATCCCATTGCACGATCATTGCAAGTGGAATTAAAGTCCTATGCAACATCAAAATATGAATTGAAAGACATTCAGGAAGATAAAGGAATAGGTATTAATGCTACAGACAGCAAGGGTGATTTGTATAGTGCCGGATCTTTTCAAATGGTGAAATATTTTTACAACGACCCTGATCATGAAATTTATGTTTTAAAGAATAATCAGTTAATAGCAATTGTTGATCTTGAGGATGAAATTAAGACCGGGGTTATTGAAGTCGTAAAAAAATTAAAACAAAATGGAAACCGCATTGTATTGCTAAGCGGGGACAGAAAAAAAAATTGTGAATCTGCTGCACAGAAAGCCGGAATTACGGAGTTTTATTTTGAAAAGCTCCCCGCTGAAAAGCTTATCATATTGGAAAAGCTAATGCTTGAAAATCCAACAGCTATGGTAGGCGACGGAATAAATGATGCACCGGCCCTGGCTAAAGCAACTATTGGCATTTCAGTAAGCGATGCTACTGATGTAGCAATCCAATCCTCTCAGGTAATTTTGCTTTCAGCAAAAGACATTACAATTCTTTTTAAAGCACTACGTATAAGCAATTTGACTTTTCAGACTATAAAGCAAAATTTGTTTTGGGCATTTTTTTATAATGTTGTGGCCATTCCAATTGCTGCTGCAGGCTTTTTAAGTCCCATGTTAGCTGCATTATCAATGGCTTTTTCCGATCTTTTTGTAATAGGCAATTCGCTTAGATTGCGCACGCGAAAACTGAAATGAATAAAGGAATAAATATATGGATGCTAACGAAATGGTATCCCAACAGGGAAGATCCTCAATTTGGCATATTCATAAAAAAGCATGTTAAGGCAATTGGTCAGAATAACAGAATTTCAGTGTTATATGTTCATTCAACAAAAAACATTAAGGCAAATTATGAAGTAATTATAAACGATGAATCCGGTGTTTCAGAAATTGTTGTCTATTTTAAAAAAAATGTTTCCGTTTTCGGAAAAATTATCAATTTATTCAGGTACTTATCAGGCATAATTATCGGCATAAGACTACTTAAAAAAAATTCACCCAAACCTGATATAATTCACTCTTACATATTAACAAGGACTGCTGTTCTTGCCTGGTTTCTATCCCGGACAAAAAAAATTCCTTTTGTTATTTCAGAACAGTGGTCAGGATTTTTAACAGGAAGGTTTTTAACCGGTCATTCGTTAAAGAAATTTGTTACGATATTTCTGGTTGGTCGTGCATCAGGTATAAGCAGTGTTTCAACATTTCTTTTCAAAAGAATGAATGAATGTGGTTTAAAAAATTTAAACTACCATGTTATTCCAAACATAATAGAATCACCGGTAAAAACATTGCCGTCTTCAAAAAAGAATTACGTTTATATTTTAATGGTAGCTGATCTGGTTGATGAAATTAAAAACATAAGTGGATTAATACGTGCTGTAAATTCTCTCAATACTACCATTGATTTTCAAGTGCATATTATTGGCAGAGGTCCTGATGAAGAACATTTAAAAAGAATTGCAGATAGCCTTGGTTTATTAAACAGAAAAGTATTTTTTGAAGGACTTAAGACAAATGAAGAGGTTTATCAATTTCTTAGCATAAGTGATTTTCTGGTAATGAATAGTCGTTATGAAACATTTTCACTTATTTGTGCTGAAGCTATGAGTTGCGGAAAACCTGTTTTAGCAACCCGATGTGGAGGACCGAATGAATTTGTTCAGGAAAAAACAGGAATTCTTATTGAACCCGGGAATGAAGAAGAGCTTAAAAAGAATCTTATTTTTATGCTGAATAATTATTCTAAATATAATTCTGAAGAAATTAAGGAGTACATTAGAAGCTTATTTTCAAAAGAAAAAGTTGCCATTTCATTCATGAATTTTTACGAATCGGCTTTAATTTCAGGAGCTAAAAAATGAGACTAAAGCGCTTCAATTCACGCAAAGAGTTAAAATCTTCT
>JAYURB010000416.1:0-2914 GCA_043756425.1 Bacteroidota bacterium | reverse complement strand
CTGTCGTATGCAACGATAACAATGTTTGTACAGACGACTCTTGTAATCCGGCATCTGGTTGTGTATTTACAAATGATGACACGAACACTTACAACGATAATAATGCTTGTACATCAGGCGATGCTTGTATAGCCGGAGTTGGCATATCCGGTTCACCTGTTGTTTGTAACGATAACAATGTTTGTACGGATGATTCTTGTAATCCTGCAACCGGTTGTGTTTTTGCAAATGATAATACAAACACTTACAACGATAACAATGCTTGTACATCGGGCGATTTTTGTCAAAATGGAATAGGAAAATCAGGTTCGCCTGTCGTATGCAACGATAACAATGTATGTACAGACGATTCCTGCAATCCGGCATCAGGTTGTGTATTTACAAACGATAACACAAATACTTACAACGATAACAATGCTTGTACCTCAGGAGATTTTTGTTTAGCAGGAGTAGGTATATCAGGTTCACTTGCTGTTTGTAACGATAACAATGTTTGTACGGATGATTCTTGTAACCCGGCAACAGGTTGTGTATTTACAAACGATAACACAAACACTTACAACGATAATAATGCATGTACCTCAGGCGATTTTTGTCAAAATGGTGTAGGAAAATCAGGTTCACCTGTAGTTTGTAACGATAATAACCTTTGTACAGACGATTCTTGTAATCCTTCTACCGGTTGTGTTTATACAAATGACAATACGAATGTATACAACGATAATAATGCCTGTACGGTAGGTGATGCTTGTATTAACGGCGTAGCAACTTCCGGTGCCCCTGCAATTACAAACGACAATAACGCATGTACTTTGGATGGTTGTATTTCAACATCAGGTGTATTTCATAATCCTGTTAGTGTAACTGATAATGATAATTGCACTATTGATGCCTGTAACACTTTAACCGGAGTGATAACTAATACTAACAATGCTCCTGTTGCTACAGCTACAGGAGGAACTATTGCATGTTATGGTGATAAGACTTGTGTTAATATTACTGCCTCCGGTGGTCTGTCGCCATACATTGGAACAGGGTCTGTTTGCAATGTATCTGCGGGAACATCATCCTATGTTGTTGTTGATGCAAACGGATGCCAGGTTGTTTCGAATACTGTAAACATTTCTCAGCCTTCTAAATTGCAGATTGATAGTTTACGTTCAAAATCGGCCGGTTGTGCTGCAAACGATGGCACTGCTTCTGTGTATGCATCAGGTGGTGTAACTCCTTATGCTTATTTATGGACTCCGGGCAATAAAACTACAGCCACTGCAACAGGTCTGGCTGCAGGAACCTATTCTGTAAAAGTGACCGATGCCAATGGATGCACAATTTCAGGTTCAGTTGTTGTTGGTACCGGTGGTTCGGTTCCTTTAGCACCGGGAGCTATAAGCGGACTTGGTCTTGTTTGTCAGGGAAATTGTTATACCTACAGCATTCTGCCGGTTACCGGTGCTACCTCTTATCAATGGACATTGCCATCGGGTGCAACAGGTACCTCTACCAGCACTTCAATAACGGTTTGTTATCCCTCAACATCTTCTGGATATTTATGTGTCAGGGCCCTTAGCCCATGCGGTCCTAGCCCATATACGTGCAAAACTATAACAATAGCTATTGCTAAACCTAATTCTCCCTCTGTTATTACCGGTAATAAATATATTTGTTCAAATACTTCAAGTGTTCAGACCTATTGTGTTCTTTTTGATCCAAACACTACAACCTATACCTGGTCAATTTCAGGAAGCTCTAATCCTCCTTTAACTATTATATCCGGACAAGGGACAAATTGTATTACCGTAAATGTTCCATTTGGATATGACGGTTCGCAAAGGGTTAAGGTATATCAAAGTAATTGCTTAGGTAATAGTTCTAGTAAATCATTGGATATTAAGAAGACTTCCAGTGTTCCATCACAACCGGGTTCAATTACAGGAAGCAGTTCTGTTTGTAAAAGTTATTATAACAGGAATTATTACATAAGTACTGTGACCAATGCTTCATATTATACCTGGACGATAAACAATGGCGCAACAATTACTTCCGGACAGGGCAGTACTAACATTTATGTAGATTTCAGAACAGCAACATCTTCCAGTGTCACTATAAGTGTAACTGCAGTAAATGGTTGTGGATCTTCTACAGTCAGAACAAAGACAGTGAGTGTAAGTCTGGGTTGCAAAGTAGCAGCAGATGGAACCGAATTAGTTTCTGAAGGCAACATTCAATCTCTGGAAGCGTATCCTAATCCTACATCGGGCAAAGTGAAAATTGCCTTTAATTCGCTTATAAATGAAAGGTATTTACTAAGAGTTGTCGATGTAATTGGACAGATTTTAATAAGTCAGGATTTGACCACCGTTGATGGCCGTAATGAAATGGATATTAACCTCGAAAATGTTGCAAAAGGATTGTATTTCATTTCTCTTCAACAAGAGAATGGCGAGTCTGAAACCCTTCGGTTTATAGTGGAATAAATTAACACCAAATCAGCATACTTTAATAAAAAATCCCCCGGGTTCGGGGGATTTTTTTTATAGTATTAGAGTGTACAATTTCAGTAGTGAGTCCCCAGTTATACCATTGCCTAATAAGTATTAGTCCAAAAATTGCACGAGAATATATACTCAAACCTACAGATACTTTTCCTGACTTGTCCGCTTTAATTATTTCTTAAAATCGGAGTATTGATAATGATGTTGTTACGTGCAATATTTGTTAATTTGACCGCACTAACCGCACTAAATGTTACGTGTCAGAATAATTTCTACAAAGGTAGGTAGCCGTTCAGTACAAATCGTAAGATATGCTGATTGCAAACGATATATCATCAAACACATTGGGACTGGAAATACGGATGAAGAATTATCGGCACTGAAGCAAGTAGCATTAATGCATGTTGAAGAATTGACTC
>JAYURB010000415.1:0-2918 GCA_043756425.1 Bacteroidota bacterium | reverse complement strand
TTACAAAGGATCGGCAGCTAACCATCATTATATATTCGAAAACGTAGTAGATGTATTGAAAGGCAGAGCTCCTATTACCACCAACGCATTGGAAGGATTGAAAGTCGTGGAAATTATTGAACGAATCTATAAATTGAAAAAAGGACAGCAATATGCTCATGTACAATGAAGAGAATCTGAAGAAGGATGAAAAAGCCAATTACGGCAGAAAATACCAGCAGTGTTCTATCAGTGTGATGGATACCATCGCGGATCAGAATATAACATTTGATGAAAAAGGGATCAGTAATTATTATTACGACTATCAGCTCCAGGAAAAGGCGTGGGTAGTTAAAGGAAAGGAAGGAGAACAAAAATTGGATAAATTGATAGAAGCCATCAAAGAATCAGGAAAGGGGAATAAATATGATTGCATCACCGGGGTAAGCGGAGGAGTGGATAGTACCTACCTCGTCTTACGTGCAAAGCAATTAGGTCTTCGTCCGCTGATCGTCCACTTCGACAACGGGTGGAACTCCGAACTGGCAGTAATGAATATTGAGAATATCATCAAACGGTTGGGTTTTGATTTATACACTTTAGTAGTAGATTGGGAAGAATTCAAGGACATACAGATGTCTTACCTGAAAGCTTCCGTAGTGGACATAGAAGCTATTACTGATCATGCTATCATCGGAACACTCTATAGACTAGCCGCAGAAAATGGAATAAAATATATTTTGAGCGGCTCCAATGTAGTTACAGAGGCTACGCTTCCACTGCATTGGATATGGAATAAATCCGATCATACTAATATAAAAGACATTCACAAGCAATATGGAAAGTTACCGCTGAAGACATTTCCTTTTTTCAGCACCAGGCAAAAGCAATATTATGTGAAAGCCAAAGGGATCGAAGTGGTTTGCCCGCTTAATTATATGAACTATATTAAAAAAGAGGTGAAGCAAACTATTATAAATGAATTAGGATGGAGAGATTATGGTGGAAAACATTATGAATCGGTTTTTACCCGGTTTTACCAGGGATACATTCTGCCGGTAAAGTTTGGAATCGATAAACGAAAGGGACATTTTTCAAATCTTATTTTTTCCGGTCAGCTTACGAAGGAAGAGGCTATTGAAGAACTAAAGAAACCGATTTACGATCCTGAACAACTGCAGGTAGATTATGAATTCGTACTTAAAAAATTTAACCTGGAAAGAAGGGAGTTTGAGGATTTAATGAAATTACCGCGGCGGGAACATACCGAGTTCAAAGTAGAAAAAAGCGTGTGGGATACTTACCAGATATTAAAACCATTCAAAAAAATCCGTAATGCATTTGGGTAATATGAATAAGCATCCGGTTTTCATTAATAAAAAAATATTGATCCTTTCGCCGCAGCCCTGGAATTTCCTATTCATATCTAAACATCATTACGCTTTAGAGCTGGCAAAGCAAAACGATGTCTGGTTTATTTCTTCTCCCGAAAAAGATATGGGCCTGGGGAATTTTGAGGAAGTAATTAGTGCACAACCCCGGTTGAAGGTCATTCATTACCGGTTACCTGTTCCCGATCTGTTGAAATTTCATATGAAACCTGTGTATAAATGGTTAATTGAATTGTTCGTGAAAAAATCTTTTGCAAAAGCGAAAGGAGCGTTTGATGCGTGCATTGATTTCGGTTGTTATTCCCTTTTTGATTCGCAGGATTTTGTAAAAGCTTCTGTTAAGATTTTTTTTCCGGTAGATCATTTTGAGCATGTTCGTTTTACGAATCGGGGGGCCCGATACCTTTTTACAGTTTCTGATGTGATCAAAGAAAAATTCAGCCAGGCTGGGATTAACTGCCATTTTATTAATCATGGTCTTTCAGAAGAATTTGCTACTCTCGCAAAGGAACGATTAAATATATTGTACGAGTGGAAGGCCGGAGATGTATTGAAGGTGGGGTATACTGGAAATTTATTCAGCCATTTTCTTGACATTTCTTTATTCAAAAAATTGATAATCGAAAATCCTTCCGTTGAGTTCCATTTATTTGGTGGATTTGATTTCGGCGAGTCGAATTCAGTTTTTGTGGAATGGCTTAGGTTTCTTCAAAACAGTTCGAATGTAAAATTACAGGGTTTTTTGCAACCCGGTGAGTTAGCAAAAGAATTACAGAATATGGATGCGCTGGTACTTTGTTATAGGCCGGATTACAAGAATTATTTTGGGGAAAACACACATAAAATGCTGGAATATTTGAGTACCGGCAAGGCAATTATTTCAACGCATATTACATTGTATGCAAACTCGGAGTTTATAAAGATGACAAATCAGGGCAAGGATGAGGATTTGCCATTTTTGTTCACCCAATCGCTTAAAAATCTCAAAGCCCTGAATTCGGATGAATTATACAAGAAAAGGATTTCATTTGCACTGAATAACACCTATGCCCACCAGATCGAACGGATAGGAACCATAATAGCTGGCGGAGAAGAGGATAGCTTGATTTAACCTCTTCCAGAAATAAATCGGGAATAAGATACTATAACAAATATTTGTTGCGTTAGTAGGTCTAAGTAATTGGTGTAAACCAACCTTAGCATCATTCAATATCCTAAACCAGTACTAAATGCAACACAGTACAACAAGCTCTGCCAGGGGCCCAGTCCGCCCCTTCCCATTTTACAGTATGGGTGTTTTTTCGGACCCTTCCGGTATTGAGAATCGAGTAGCAGGCAACGATCATCACATTCATACAATATAAATAGGAGGTTTAGCATGAGACTTTCTATTTGTATCCCACAGTATAACCGCATTGATTTTTTATTAAAGAATCTTGCCTGCCTGGAATTACAGTCTTATTCAGATCTGGAAGTAGTGGTGAGCGACGATTGCTCCCTGGATAATACCGAGTCGGCCATACTCGCCTTACAACCCGGCTATAAGCA
>JAYURB010000414.1:0-6830 GCA_043756425.1 Bacteroidota bacterium | reverse complement strand
ACTTGAAGTGAAACATAAAATTAAATATCCTGAACCTGCAAAACAATCAGAAGCAGTTTTGCCTAAAGAGGTTTCAAGAGAGATAAAACTTTTGGAAGACTCCTTAACAGAAATCAATTTCAGCAAAGAGGATGTCAATGAAAGAAAAGCTTCTTTGATCATGGAAAAAGAAATGATTACAAAGAATAAATTATCAAAAGGCGAAGGCAAAAGTGATTCTTTGCCTGTATTGAAGGATGCTATGGAATTTTTTAGATTAAAATTAAATGACATTAATTCACAACTAGCCAAAATAAAAAGAGAAGAGCAAAAGATTTTTGATAAAACATCAAAAATAACGGCCAGACTTGATGTCCTCAGAAAATTTAATAATAGTGAAGAACCCAAAACTGTATACGAACCGATTCATCAGATTATTGTAACAGTGAGTGCCGATGCTGTAGTAACAGGTACGGTTGATGTAAGCTATATGGTTTCTAAAGCAGGCTGGGTTCCATCGTATGATCTTCGCTCCACTACAGCTGCAGCACCCGTTCAATGTACCTACAAAGCCAATGTTTTTCAAACCACAGGTGAAGAATGGAATAATGTTAAATTAAAATTGAGTACTTCCAATCCCAATAGAAGCAATGTTAAGCCTGCTCTGCCTCCATGGTATATCAATTATTACCTTCAACAAAGAGAAGTAACTTTAGGCGCGAGAGCAAAAAGCCCGAGTAATACGAATACATACAATAATGAAATGCTTGATGCAAAAAAAGATATGGATGAATTATCCCCTTCTCAATCTGCAGCGAATTATACGCAGCTTATAGAAACGATGGCGAATGTTATGTTTGATATAAATTTACCGTATAGTATTCCTTCGGATGGAGCCAATCATATTGTTCCGGTAAAAACCAGTGAACTTCCGGCAGTGTATTACCATTATCTCGTACCAAAAATTGAAAGCGAAGCATTTTTAATTGCTAAAGTAACAGGCTGGGAAAATCTAAACCTGCTTCCGGGAAGAGCCAATGTATTTTATGAAGGAACGTATATTGGGGAGACGGTTTTAAATCCTGCGGTTATCAACGATACGCTTGAACTGGCTTTTGGACGCGACAATGGAATTACAGTAACTCGAACAAAACTTCCGGTAAAAGAAACCAATAAATTGCTGGGTAGTGAAATTACAAAAACGATTGTTTACGAGTTGAAGATGAAAAACAATAAGAGTAAAAATATTAATCTTATTGTAGAGGATCAGATTCCTGTTTCGCAAAACAAGGACATAAAGGTTGAAATGAAAGATAATGGAAAGTCAGAGTACAATGTTCAAACGGGATTGTTGCAATGGAATGTTGCAATGAATTCTAAAGAATATAAAACATTGAAGTTTTCGTATGCTGTTACTTTCAATAAGGATATGCCGTTTAGTATGTATTAATAGAATTCATTTAAGATTCTATCTATAATTAGCCCGGGTAAATACCGGGCTTTTTTTTATACAATATTAATTGATGGAGATTTTTTTAAGTGGCGGCAGGTTCATTTGGTGTTGGATTTTAAACGCAGCGCAACGGTTCGCAACGAGTGCGCTGCGAACCGCTGCGCTATCGTGGTGTCACTGCGGTGAAATCCGTTAGTTAACAATTCTCGTCCGTAAAATAAAAGAACAAGTCTTTAAGATCTTTTTAAAAAAATAAATGGTAGCGGGCTCCGCTAATGTCGGATTTAACCGCTGAGAACGCTAAGGTTAAACACTAAAGGCACAAAGCGAAGATTTAATTTTACGTTTTGAAAAGAGAAAACGTTATCGACTTAATCATGAAATATACTTCAAGTTAATGCCTTAAGAGAAATTTTGAATACCGTTTCATCCATATCCGATTTTTCAAGATTGATTGAACCGTTATTATTTTTTAGTATGCCGTAACAAGTGCTTAGTCCAAGTCCTTTGCCTGAGCCTTTTGGCTTGGTAGTAAAGAAAGGATTAAAAATTTTATCCATATCCTCGTTTTTGATTTTGTTTCCATTGTTTGCAACAAGGATATCTACCGAACTATTTTCGTGAAAAGTATAAATCCTTAATTTAGGTTTATATAACGGATCTCCGGATTTTTTTTCATTCATTGTCTCAAATGCATTTTCTATTAGCTTTAAAACAACCTCACCAAAATCTGTAGTAGAAATTTTTATTCTAGGATTCGATACATCGAGATTATATTCAATATCACAAGTAAAGTTTTGAAAAGTTGATTTATATTTTTTAAATCCTATTTGGACAAACTCAGTACAAAGTTGATTTACCTCTTTTTCGCTATTGGAAGTGCCTTTTTGTATTGACGTCGGAATAAATTCATGGTCGACATCGTAGTTCATGCGGTGAATGAGGCCAAAAATAAATCTACCGTATTCAGAAATTTTATCCTGATCAGCTTTGATTTGATTGAGAATTTCCTCTCTTTCATCTATTAAATTAGGATCTGATAAATCTTTTAAAAGATCAATGGCTATATCAGAAAAACCGATAACAAGATTGATGGGATTTAAAATTTCATGAGAGATTTTTAAGGTGAGGTTGCACAACTGTGAATAGCGCTCTTTATTGAGTGTTGTTTCTATATCCTTTTTTCTTTCAAGTTCTTCTTCGATGCGAACCCTGTCCGTAACATCTCTGGCAGTTGCATAAATCAATCCTGTTTCCGGATCAGGAATTGAATCCCAGCTAAGCCAGATATAACTTCCGTTTTTGCATTTGTATCGGTTCCTGAAAAATTTAATATTAGCGGATTTCAGGTTTAAATCACTCAGTGTTTTGATGGTTTTTTCTTTATCGTCCGGGTGAACGAAATCTAAAAACGGCACGCGAAGCAATTCTTCTTCTGTATACCCTAAAACTCTGGTAAAAGCTGCATTGATTTTATTGAAGTATCCATCCGGAGTTGCTGTACAAAAAGGGTCAGGTGAATATTGAAAGAATCTATCCAGATTCGAATTGGCTTCAGAAATATTTTTCTTTTTTCTATTTAAGTCGAGATAATTGATGGCAGCTTTAGCCAATGTCTTTAATGTAGATTTTTGCAATTCATCGAGTGCACCGGGCTTACTATCCATTACACATAGTGTGCCTATATTATAACCTTCAACATTCTTTAATGGTATCCCTGCATAAAAACGAATTTTCAAATTAGTTCTGGCAAGCGGAGTATTTGAAATGAAAAGATCAGTATGTGTGTCTTTAATTTCAAATAAATCGTCCTGTTGAATAGTATACTGACAAATTGAAATATTTTTTGCTGTACTTTCGACGTTAAGACCCATTTTTGAAACGAACCATTGAGTCTTTTCATCGACAAGAGAAATCATAGAAATTGGCATATTGCAAAAGTTAGATGCCAATGAAGTAATGTTATCGAGAAATTCTTGGGAGTCGGCGGATATTATATCGTAAGAATGAAGAGCCTTGAGTCTGTTGTTCTCTTTCACTATTGCTTGGTCAGGATCTTTCATGAAAAATAGAATTTTTAATTAAACCTAAAATGCTTTATGAAAAAAATAAACTTCAATGCTATTGAATCAATTGATCGAATGCCTGTAAAGTTAAAAAAAATCATCATAAATGAATTTTTAAAAGAGCATACATGTTAAGATACTAAATCAAAAATATAACAATATAATTTAATATCCAACGGAAATGTTAAAAAAGACATGAGTCAGCAATTCAAATAGAATTATTTTTTTAAGTGAAATGATTGGAAAATTCGATTAATTCTAAGGAAACACTTTTAAAGACGGTAGCATTGGGTTTAAAATAAAGCCAAAATGATCAACATTATTTTCAATTTAATATGCAGTTATTGAAATCTGCAATAAAGTAAAATCGAAAAAATTATCTAAATTTACAAAACAACTCATTTCTTTGATGAAAGCAATTTACTCCAACCGAATTTTATTTTTCAATTCTTCCGAAAAATATTCTTCCCAACCTTTAAGCAGTCTTCTTTTCTTTTTATTTCTGTTAAACTGTAATTTCTCTCAGGCACAATGGCTGAACTGGGCAGATCAAACTTCCCTTCGGCTTTCAGTTTCAACTGTAGCTACTACAGATCCTGAAGAAAAAGATATGTGGAATGCAGACCTCGATAATGACGGCGATGAAGATCTGATTGTTGTGCGGAAACAGCCTTTTTCAACATCGACACAGCCGGGGAAATCGAACTTATTGCTTATGAATATAAATGGCATTATGACGGATAGGACTACCCTTTACGCCCCTGAATTTATCAATACCGTAAACTTTGCACGCGATATTTTTATAGGCGACTTCGACGGCGATAACTGGAAGGATGTAATTATTGCCAATACTTTCAATCAGCAGCCCATGTATTATCGCAACAGAGGAAATGACATAGGAGGAAACTGGCTTGGACTTGTCAATGAATCATCTGCCAGGTTTCCGGTTTATACGGAAGACACACCCTTGTTCTGTGCTGTATGGGGTGGTGATATTAACGGAGATGGATTTAAGGATATATATTTTATAAACTACAAACCAAATTCAGGCGGTGGCACTGCAAAAGATTTATTATTAATAAACAATGGATCAGGATATTTTACCAATCAGAGTCAGGCTCGACTGGGTGTTCTTAGAAATTCTGCTTTTGGAACAGCTGTTCAGATTGCGGACATGGATAATGACGGTGATAACGACATTATCAAAAACACTACACTTTATAGTGTTACACCCTGGAATGCTCTCGGATTAATAGTATTATTTAACAATGGAACCGGCAACTTTACCAATTGGCAGAATCTTGTTCCATCCGGTTCGCCGTATATGTTTGAAATTGCAGATTTCAATTTAGATGGAAAAAAAGATTTGTATGTAGTTGATGACGGCAGCGATTATACTTTAACGGTTTCATCGTTTGTAGCTAACACAAGTCTCACTTTTACCAAGACGAACCTAAACTTCAGTACCTCCAATGGTTTTGGAGGTAATGTGCATGCAGCTGATCTTGATCTCGACGGCGATATGGACATCGGTGTTGCAGATGTTGATGTTGATATTCCTCCCTGTAGCAGCAGCCGCAGGATGGCTATATATAGAAACGACAACGGTGTATTTACCAATGTATACGGCACTACTTCATTTCCATGGACAACCAATTGTTATGATTTTGCCTGGATAGATATTAATTCAGACGGACTAAAGGATTTTGTTTCCGGTATTTGTTCGGGATACAAGGTAATGATGAACGATAATTGTGCTTTGGCTCCAAGTCCGGCAGATTTCGACCTTGATGGACTAGCTGATGCCTGCGACCCTTGTCCGACCAATCCTTCACCTAATTGTACACCGCCAACTAATTATCCGACAGTAGTAACAAACTATAGTATAGCAAGACAATGGAATGAACTTTTACTTGCATCCATAAGAAAAGATTTTGCGCGGCCCACTGTTCACGCAAGGAATTTATTTCATATTTCAGCGGCCATGTGGGATGCATGGTCTGCTTATGACAGCAGCTCAACAGAATTTTTACTTGGTAAAACTGTCGGAGGTTTTAATTGTCCGTATACAGGTATTCCACATGCAACCGATATTGCAGGCGACAGAAAAAAAGCAATCACATACGCAGCATACCGTTTATTGAAGAATCGTTTCGCAAATTCTCCCCAGGCTGCTTTATTGTATACGGGCTATGATGTACACATGGATTCTCTGGGATATGATAAAAATTTTACATCCGTTAACTATTCAACCGGCGATGCAAGAGCTCTTGGAAATTACATTGCCCAATGTTACATAGCTTTTGGTTTACAGGATGGCTCGAATCAGCAAAACGGCTACGCTAATACCAGTTATGCTCCTGTAAATCCGCCTATGAATGTTGATGTTCCGGGTGATCCTACCATTATAAATTATAACCGTTGGCAGCCTTTAACGTTGCATTTGTTCATTGACCAAAGCGGAAATGCAATTCCCGGAGCAACACCGCCGTTTCTTAGTCCTGAGTGGGGTGGCGTTACACCGTTTGCTTTAGATACAACAGTACTCACTGTTAACCAACGAAACGGATTTAACTATAAAGTTTATCACGATCCCGGTCCTCCTCCGCAATTGCAAATGGATGGCTTGGGAACATCTGAACAATACAAATATGGTTTTGCATTGGTATCAACATGGTCTTCTCATCTTGACCCGACGGATGGTATAATGTGGGATATTTCTCCGGCGACGCAAGGCAACAGAACCAATCTTCCGGCAACGGTTGCTGATTATCCAAGTTTTTATAATCAACTATCCGGTGGTACAACAAATGTTGGTCATTCCGTAAATCCAAAAACAGGATTACCGTATACACCGAATATTGTTCCCCGGGGTGATTATGCGCGCGTACTTGCTGAGTTCTGGGCTGATGGTCCTGAATCAGAAACACCACCCGGACATTGGTTTACATTATTCAATTATATTACTGATCATCCTGCACAAACACGACAGTATAAAGGAGCAGGTCCTGTATTGGACAGTCTGGAATGGGACGTAAAAGGATATTTTGCTTTAGGCGGGAGCATGCATGATGTTGCCATATCTGTTTGGGGGATGAAAGGCTGGTATGATTTTATTCGTCCACTTTCAGCCATAAGAGCAATGGCAGCATTAGGTCAAAGCAGTAATCCCGGTGGCCCATCGTACCACCCTGCCGGAATTCCTTTAATACCGGGCTATATAGAAGTTGTTGGATCCGGCGATGCTCTTGCCAATGGCATAACAAATGTTGGAAAAATTAAACTCAAAGCATGGCGCGGACACAGCTTTATTAATAATGTTGATGTAGATG